>DATIVB010000676.1:0-19542 GCA_035466375.1 Chondromyces sp. | reverse complement strand
GGGACCACGGCGAGGATGGGGAAGCCGTGGGAGACGATGGCGATGGGTCCGTGCTTGAAGTCCGCCGACGAGTAGGGCTGGGCGACCACGTAGGTCAGCTCCTTGAGCTTCAGCGCCCACTCGAAGGCGGTCGCGTAGTTGAAGCCGCGTCCGATGACCGCGCACTGGCTCATGTACCGGTAGCGCTTGGCCGCGGCCTCGATGGCGCCGTCGAGGGCCAGGGCCTCCTCCACCAGACGCGGCACCTGCTCGAGGGCCGCGACGAGCTCCGGGTCGCCCGTCATCGCGGCCGCCAGGAGAGCGATGGCGAAGAGCTGGCTGGTGTAGGTCTTGGTCGCGGCGATCGCCAGCTCGGGGCCGGCGCAGGTCTCGAGCACCAGATCGGCCTGCTCCGCCAACGGCGAGACCGGGTCGTTGGTGATCGCGAGCGTCAACGCCCCCTGCCGGCGGCCCTCGGCGAGCACGGCGACGATGTCCGGCGACTGGCCCGACTGCGAGATGCCCACCACCAGGCAGCGCTCGAGGTTCGGGGGCGTGCCGTACATGGTGAAGAGCGACGGCGCGGCGAGCGCCACCGGGAGGCGGTTCATCGAGCCCCACAGGTACTTCGCGTACCGGGCGGCGTTGTCCGAGGTGCCGCGGGCGGCGACGAAGATGGACGTGACCTCACGCTCGAGGATCGTCCGGGCCATCTCGCCGGCGCGTGCCCGCTGATCCAGGATCAGGCGGTCGAGGACCGCTGGCTGCTCGAATATCTCCGATCTCAGGCTCATCGCGTCGTGGTCCCTCCCGCACACCGCCCGGATCGTCTTCCGGCGCGCGCGCCGCCCGCCTCCGGCCGGGGTCCTCGGGGCCGCGCCCACCGTGCCGGCTGCACGACGCTCAGTGTACTGCGTCGGTGCCGCGGGTTGGTCGCGGCCGGCGGTACGCCATGATGGAATATCTCCGTCGTCTGTGCCATTGTGAAAAAAAGGAGCGCGTCAATCATGAGACACACTTTTGTGCTCGGCCTGCTCGTCGTCGCCGCCTGTGCGACCTCTCCGGCCCCGGATGCATCCGATCCCGGCATCCTGGTCATCCACAGCAACGCGGTGCTCTACAGGGGGCCCGAGCTGGTGGCGACGGTCGTCTACGGTCAGGGGAAGCGCAGCGTGGCCGAGGAGTGGCTGACTCTGGCCGTGGAGCTGACGAGCCCGGACGGCAGCGGGCCGACCGTCGTCCGCCGCAGCGACATCTCGCTGTACGCCCCGGACGGTCGCCGGTTCGCGCTCGCCAGCCAGGACGAGTTCTTCAGGAACCTCGCAGTGCTCCGCATCCCGCTCGAGCTGACGCTCAATTACCTGCCCCTCCTCAACCGGTACGAGCCCGGCAGGATCCCCGGCGACCGGTGGTTCTTCGCGATCTCCGCCACGAGCGTCGGATTTGACGAGATTCCGATCAGCTCGTCCCAGCAGTTCTCGGGCCCTCTCGTTTTCAACGTGCCGGGAGGGGTGCAGCCGGGACGATGGCGCCTGGTCTTCGACCTCGAGGAGAGCCGCGCGAACATCCCGTTCACGATCGAGCTGAAGGAGTAGCCCGGGCTACTCCGCCGCGCCGATCCGCGCCTGGTCCGGGAGATCCGCGCACCGCGGGCTGTGCGAGCTGAACCGCGTTAGTCGCTCCCAGACAGCCGGCATCGAGGTCCGGATGCTCTCCAGAACGCCCTCGTCCAGGCTGTCGCGGCTCATCGGAACCCGCCGGACGTACTCCCGGTCGAGCTGGCCCGGGACCCTGCCGTACTTGAACTCGTACGTGAAGCCGAGACCGTCCGGCCGCAGCTCGACCTCCGGGCACGTCGGGTTCGGCACCGAGATGTAGAACTCGTCGGCTACGCCCGCCGCGCCGAGGCCGGTTCCGAGAAGCCCCCTTTCGGAGAGGGCCTCGTACAGCTGGACCGCGGTCAGCTCGGCGGGGTCGATGAAGACGATCTCGTCGGCGATGAGGTCCCGGTAGGGGGCCTCCCCTTCCGCCGTGCGCAGCTCGCGGAGTCTCTCGAAGGACGCCTCGATCTCGTCCTGGTAGAAGGGGAAATGGGTGCAGCCGAGGATCACGGTCCTGATGGGCTCGGTCGACCCGCTCCGCCGGTGGCTCTCGACGAGGCTCGTGGTGTCGTAGCTGATGTAGTTGCCGACGGAGTTCAGGCGCCAGGTCGCGGGGTCGTCGCGGTCGCCGAGGAGCCCCTGCGGGTCGAAGGCGTACTCCGCGGCCAGCGACGGCTCGATCGGGGCCTCGGGGTTGCCCACCGCCGGGCCGCGGTACGCCGTGGAGTCCGCGGCATCCGGCGGCGCGATGAACTCCGGACTGCCCTCGATCGCGCCGGCGAGCCCGAGGCTCCCCTGCTGGATGACCTGCGGAGCCTCGATCCGCGCCGCTTCGGACGAGCGGCGAATTTCGCGGACGTAGCCTTCGCTCCTGCAGGTGCCGATCGTCGCCATGACCGCCACCGCGCCGGAGGTCTTCGTGTCGCGCAGCGACTCGACGGCTCCGTCGGCACCCGCCGCGACCACCCCGACGGTGAAGATCGGGATCCGCCACCGCTCGAGGGCGGCGTGGACGTCCTCGAGGCCGTAGGCCGTCGCCGTGTTGCAGGCGATGACGATCGCCTTGACCGGCGGCTTGTCCCGGCGCGGGGCCGCGGCGGACCGGGACGGCCAGTAACGGTCGCCGAGAAGGAACACGACGTCCTTGAGGATCAGCTCCTTCAAGAAGTCGACCCTGTTCTCCGACGGGTAGTTCCCGTAGGGCATGTTCGCCTGGTCGCCGAGGTAGACGAAGGACTCGTCCTCGAAGTCGGGGCGGCCGTCCGCGCCCGGCGCGTGCGTCCGGTTGTCGAAGCGGTCGATGGTCGCGATCTCCTCGAGGACGGTGAGCCCGCCGATCCCCGAGTCGAAGACGCCGATGGGGCGCTGCGCCTCCAGGGCCCGATAACGCTCCATCGGCACCGGGAACAGCTCCGAGCTCTGGTGCTCGACCACGTCCACGATCGAGGCCGCGCCCGGCCCGCCGGTCCTGGTGCCGGTGCAGCTTGCGACCAGCGCGGCCGCGATCCCGACGGCGATCCACGCGGGTTTTCTCCACCGGTTCCCCATGCCCGAGCCTCCGTTCCTATGGCCCGTCCTCCGCGGACGGGCGCCCGACACCACGATCCTACAGGCTCAGATCTTGATGAAGATCCTCCTGCGGTACAGCACCCACATCAGCCCCAGCAGTACCAGCACGTGGACCGAGGCCCAGGCCAGCGAGGCGAAGTAGTCCGGCATCCACGAGGCGAAGAGCCTCCCGTAGAGCCACGAATGGAGTGAGACGCTCGCGCCGTCGCCGCCGGTCCAGCGGACCTTGAGCAACACCTTGGCGACGAGGCCGCTCAGGACGTAGGCCGCGATGGCGTTGGTGCCGAAGACCAGGAACGGCCGGGCCCACCTGTCCCGGCCGCGGAGGTCGACGAAGTAGAAGGTCACCGCGAGGGTCAGCAGGGCCAGGCCGGCGGTGAGCACGACGTAGCTGCTCGTCCACAGGTTCTTGTTGACGGGGAAGAACCAACCGAAGACGGCGCCCGCCGCCGCGCTCAGGCTCCCCGCGACGAAGAGCCCGATGAGCTTCTCGGTGCGGCTGCGCTGCGACCGCAGCCATTCGCCGGTGAAGATCCCGGCGAGCGCGGTGGCCACCGCCGGCAACGTGCTCAGGATCCCCTCCGGGTCGGCCGGCCCCGGCGCGTAGCGCCAGACGTGCGCCCCCAGGATCACCCGGTCCACGAAGCCCGCCAGGTTCCCCTCGGGGCTCAGGTCTCCGGCGCCGAAGCCCGGCACCGGTACCAGGGTCATCGCGGCCCAGTAGCCGAGCAGCAGCCCGCCGGTCAGCCAGGCGCGGCCCCGCGGGCTCAGGTGGAGGTAGGCCAGGGAGGCGAAGAGGTAGACCACGGCGATCCGCTGCAGGACGCCCGGGATCCGCACCGTCGACCAGTCGATACCCGTGAACGGAAACCAGATCAGGAACAGGCCGAGGGCGAAGAGGATCACCGTCCGCCGCGCGATCTGCCGGTACAGGGGTCCGAGATCGCCGCCCGACCGCTCGAGACGCGAGGCGAATGCCAGCGGGATGGCGACCCCGAGCACGAAGAGAAAGAACGGGAAGACGAGGTCGGTCGGGGTCCACCCGTGCCATTCGGCGTGCAGCAGCGGCGCGAAGGTCTTCCCCCAGTCGCCGGCGTTGTTGACCAGCAGCATGCCGGCGATCGTCGCCCCCCGCATCACGTCGAGGGATTGCAGCCGCGCCCCCGGCACCGCCGTCACGACGCACCGCCCGGCCGGGAGGGTGTGTGCCGAATCCGTCTCGGCCCGATCTTCGATCCGGCCGCCGCCCGATCAGGGCGGGGTCTGGACGTGCGCATGCTGCGGACTCCTCGTCGGCGGATGTCGCCCCCCTCGGCGAAGCGCCGGCGGGGAGGCCTCATGGATGGTACTCCAGCCGGACCCTGGAGGCGCGCGCCTGCTCCAGCACCGCGAGCCTCTGAAGGGCCTCCTCGATCTCCGCCCTCAGGCCCGCGGGCGCGAGCTCGAAGAGGTACGGCACCGGGTCGACCGGCCTTCCGTCGAGCTTGATCTCGAAGTGGAGCTGGGCCTCGACCGCATTGCCCTTCGGGCCGTCGATCGCCGCGATGCGCTGACCGGCTTCCACCTCGTCGCCCGGCCGCACGGTCATTGCGGAGATGTGGACGTAGACGGTCTCGACCCCCTTGCCGTGGTCGATCCGGACCCACCCGCCGGCCTTGTCCCCGAGGCCCGCGCCCGCGACCCTTCCCGCCGCAGCGGCCCGCACGCCGACCCCGTCGCCGTAGATGTCGAGCCCCTTGTGCGGTCTGGGCGCCCCGAGCCAGTCATCGCGCACGGCGCCGAAGTGCGGCAGCCCGTCCCGCACCATGTCCCGGGGAACGTACCCGAGCGAGCGGCCGATCAGGCCCGCTGCGTCGAGACCCTCCACCGGGCTCAAAAGCGCGATGCCGCGCACGACCGCGACGGCGGCGCCGGGCGCAGGCTCGTGCGCGCCTCCGGGCGCCGGAGAGCCGCTGCACCGCACCACGAGGCCGCGCGGCTCGGGCTCGTGGCGGCACGACCACCCGACGGCCGTCTCGACCACGAACCTGGTGATCAGGGGATCCCGCGAGAGCTGCGAGTAGCGGTACTCGCGGATGCCAGGCACGCCAGGCTGGACGCGGCGCGTCGGCCCGTCCCAGGTCACCCGCGCGAGGTCGAAGACGAAGCGCCCCTCGCCGAGGTTCGACGACTCGACCCCCCCGATCGGCCCCCGGACCTCCAGCACGATGCGGATCTCGCCGGGCGTCGTGTCGGTCAGCTCGACCGCGGTCAGGACCGCCGGCGCCGGGCCGGTCGGCGCGGCGGCCGCCGCACAAGCGAGGCCGAGCCCGACGAGCACCGATCTGCCGGAAGCTCTCGGTATCGGCGTCAGGGCACGCAGCGCGCCACCTCCCGGAGAAAATCGAGCGCAACCTTGGACGGCTGCGGGGCTCGCCGTCCATAATAGGCCAGTGGCAGCGTCGTCGGGGGGAACAGCATGCACCTGCTCATCACGGATTCGGGCGTCGGCGGTCTGTCGGTGTGCGCGTTTGTCGAGCAGTACCTGCGCACCCACGGGCTCCGCGAGCCTTTCAGGCTGACCTACGTCAACGCCTCGCCGGAGAACGACTTCGGCTACAACTCCATGGGCTCGAGGCGGGAGAAGCTCGACACCTTCGACCGTTTTCTCCACATCGTCGCCGAACGATTTGCCCCGGACCTGCTCTACGTGGCCTGCAACACGTTGTCGGTGCTGATGGCCGACACCTCGTTCGCGAAGACCGCACGTCTCCCTCTCGAAGGCATCGTCGACACCGGGGTCCGCCGCCTGCTCCGCGAGCTGGAGGCCTCTCCCGGTTCCGTGGTGGCGATCTTCGGCACCGACACGACGATCGGGGAGGGCACGTACTCGCGCCTGCTCGAGGGGGCCGGGATCGACGCCGCGAGGATCGTTGCACAGGCCTGCCCGTCCCTCGCCGACACGATCTCGGAGGACCGCCGCGGTCTCGAAGCCCTGGCGAAGATCAGGCGATACGTCGCGAGCTCGCTGAGCAGGACCGAGGGCCCGACGACCGACCACCTCAGCTACCTCGCCTGCACCCACTACGGCTACCGCAAGGACCAGTTCGCTTCCGCCTTCGCGGACCTCGGCGTGTGCACGCGCATCCTCAACCCCAACGAGATCGTGGTCGAGGACCTGTTCGAGTCGTCGGGCCGTTTCGTCGTGACACCGCACGGCGAAACCCCGTGCGAGGTCGAGTTCGTGGCCCGCTACCGCATCCCCGAAACCGCCATCGAGACGATCGGTTTCTTCCTGAGGGACATCGCGCCGAAGACGATCGAGGCGTTCACGCACTTCACCTACGACCCCGACCTCTTCTGACCGGCAGCGCCACGGCGTGGCGAGGCGGGCGGCGAGCCTACAAATTCGCGACCAGCGACAGCAGCCAGGCACAGATCAGGGCCCCGTAGATGCCGATCAGGTACCCCGACACGCCCATGAGGACCCCGACCGGAGCCAGCGACGCCCGGTACACCGAGGCCACGATCGGCGCCGAGACCACTCCGCCGATGTTGGCCATGCTGCCGGTGGCGACGAAGAACAGGGGCGCCCGCACCAGGCGCGCGACCAGCAGGAGCACGGTGATGTGGATCGCGAGCCAGATCACCCCCACCGCCAGGTAGAGGGGCGCCTCGACGACCATCTTGAGGTCGGCCTGGGCCCCGATCGCGGTCAGCATCAGGTAGAGCGCGAGGTATCCGGCCCGCGACGCGCCCACCTGCTCCAGCCGCCGCGCCGGGGTGAACGACAGGACGAGGCCGAGCGTGGTCACCAGGACCACCGTCCACGTCGTGTGGCTGATGATGGTCGGATCGCCGAGCGCGGGCAGAAGGTCGCCGAGCCCGATGCAGACGGCCGCGGCCGCGAAGCCCAGGCCGACGATCATCGCCATGTCACGGACCTGCATCGGCCGCCGCGCGCCCTCCACCTCCGTCAGGCGGCCGTCCAGCGCGTCGAGCTCGCGGGTGTCGGCGCGCAGCCAGGAATCGAGCTTCTTCTGCAGGCCACTGAGAAACAGCAGCACCCCCATCCAGCTGTAGGCCACCACCGTGTCGACCACGATGATCGGGCCCATCAGGGAGTCCGGGGTCCCAACGCTCTCCTTGATCGCCACCATGTTCGGCGCGCCGCCGATCCAGCTGCCGCCCAGGGCCGCCAGGCCCATCCAGGTGTCGTCCGGCAGGAACGGCCCGAGGAGGGCCAGCGCGACCGGCCCGCCGATGATGATCCCCAGCGAACCCGCCAGCATCATGACCAGCGCCTTGCCGCCGAGGCGCACGATGGCGCGAAGGTCCACCGTCACCATCAGGAGCAGCAGGCTGACCGGGAGCAGGTAGCGCACCATCCAGTCGTAGGCCTCCGAGCTCTGGGGCGTCACGCCCAGGCTGGTGCTCAGCGCCGGAAGAAAGTACGCGTAGAGGACTGCCGGCGTCACCCGGAACAGCGGCTGCAGCCGCGGCAGCCCGGCGAGCCAGAAGATGGCGCCGAGGAGCCCGGCGAGGTAGACGAAGACGGAGGTCGGATCGGTGAGCACGCGCGCTCCTACGGAGGACCTTCGAGCCCTAAATCGGCGACCGCGGCGCGCACCGCGGACATGAAGCGGTCGCCGGGGTCGGTCTTCTCCGTCCGGTAGCCCGGGTCCCGCTCCAGCCACAGCGGGTGGCCCACGAACCTCAGGTACTCCATGTGCCCGATGAGGTAGC
Organism: Chondromyces sp.; assembly: GCA_035466375.1. Classification (GTDB taxonomy): domain Bacteria; phylum Acidobacteriota; class Thermoanaerobaculia; order Thermoanaerobaculales; family Sulfomarinibacteraceae; genus Sulfomarinibacter. The sequence goes on along the minus strand of DATIVB010000676.1, from coordinate 11,668 downwards.
GGATGGTGGGGTACTTCGCGACCAGATAGCGGACCAGCCGGATGTTGGCCTCGAGCTGTGCGTCGGTGAGGTTGTCGACGCCATCGCCGCCGCCCACGTTCTCGACGCCGATCGCCGAGTGGTTGAGGCCGATGCAGTGCCGGGCCATCCAGGTCTCGGGCATGAGCCGGTAGACTCTGCCCTTCCGGCCGACCAGGAACTGGATCGACACGTTGACGTCGCCGGCGGCTCCGAGGTTCGGCCGGGACCCGCCCAACGTCTCGGGATCGAAGGCGGCGAAGCTCTCCTTGAAGCTGTCGATCGCCGTCCAGTGGAGAACGATGATGCGGGGCACGATCGAGAGGTCCTCGGGGGTCTCACCGTAGTGGTCGGAGATGTACTGCAGGGTGCCGCGCTCGCGATCCGCCGAGAACTGGATCGGACGGTCGCGTATTTTCAGCCCGTGGGCGCAGCCGCCGAGCGCCAGCGTCGAGGCGAGACAGACGATCGCATATCGTCGAAGACGCACCGGCGGGCCTCCCGCCGGAGAGTCTACTGCATGCCCGCCGCCCCACCGCGGGCTCCGCGCCCGGCGGATGTCGGCGCCCCGTCGCCGCCCCGCGCGCGTTCTCCTCTGTGTCTCTTGCAAAATTCAGAGATCCGCGACGACACGACCCGCCAGATCGCCCATGCAGAGCGGGACCATTGTGGCGAGCGCTCCTCGCGGAGGCTGAAGCCTCCGCCTACAACGAACAACGCGTCGATGCGGTCCTCGTCCGGGATGTAGGCGGGGGTTTCAACCCCCGCGAGGAGCGCGACGACGGCACGCAATGTGCTTGCGTTCCCCAACGCCACGATGGCGGACGCTGAAGCCGCCTTCATTCCGGACCCGCAACTGCGCCGACGTCCCGTCCGTTCGGCTCAGCGGAGCAGCGCGGCGATCCGGCGGACGGCGACCTCCACCGTCTCGGGGGGCGTGCCGGCGTAGCAGAGCCGGAAGAACCCGGGCTCGCCGCAGCGGCAGGCGGCGCCCGGCGTGAGGTTGACCCTCGCCTGCTCGAGGATCTCGAGCCACAGCGCGTGCTCGGCCTCCCAGGTCGGCGCCGCCAGGTGCGATCGGAGATCGAGCAGCACGAAGACGCCAGCCTCGGCCGGCACGCGGCGGATCCCGCCGGCATCCAAGGCGGCCACCAGGCGGGAGTGCGCAGCGCCCAGCTGCTGCCGCATCGTGCGGAGGTACGTCTCGACCCAGGCCTCGTCGGAGATCATGTCGCCGAGCGCGTGCTGGGTGCTTCCGGAGCAGCACGCCCAGTAGGCCAGGGCGTCAAAGACCGCGTGCACGGAACGGTTCTCGCTGACCAGCACGCCGCAGCGCAGCCCCGAGGCGCCGAAGTCCTTCGAGAAGGCCCACACGATGTGCAGGTGGTCGCCGAGCGCGGGGCGCAGCGCGCTGCAGCTGGTGAAGCCGCGCCCGCCGAACACCGACAGCGCGTAGATCTCGTCGAAGACGACGTGCAGCCCGCGCGCGGCGGCCCACTCGAGCACGCGCTCGATCTCTTCGGGCGCCATGACCGTGCCGAGAGGGTTGTCGGGCGAGGTGATGAGCACGGCCTTGAGCGGGCGCCCGGCGCCGGCGGCGGCGCGGTCGAGCAGCTCGGGGCCGAGCCGGAACCCGTCGTCGATGGACCGGTGGACCGGCACGATGTGGAGCCCGGCGCGGAGCTCGAGGTCGAGCCAGAACCCGGCGTAGCTCGGCGTCGGGACGAGCACGGCGTCGCCCGGGTCGCCGAGGGCGTAGAAGAGCATCTCGAGCACGCTGCCGGCCCCGGCGAGGACCGCGATCTCGTGCGGGCCGAACTCGCGGCCGAGGAAGGACCGGCCCATGAAGCGCCCGAGCTGCTCGCGGAAGCGCACCGAGCCGGTCATGTCGTCGTAGGCGAGGGCGGAAGCCGGCGCCCTCGGCGCCCGGTGCAGGCGGTCGGCGACCGTCTCCGCGACCAGCCGGTTCTCCGCCTCGCAGAGGCCGATATAGCCGCCGGGATTGGCGGCCGGGTCGTAGGGATCGCGGAGGCCCTCCGCGTGCCGCTGCAGGTACTCGGGGACCGCCTCGCCTGCCAGCAGGCCCTGGGCGCGGAGGGAAACTCGAGGAGTGGTGCCGCTCATGGCCCGTCATTGTAGCCGACGGCCCGCCATCGGCGCGGGGGCGCCCGAGCCGGCTCGAGCGCAGCCCACCACCGCGACTCCTCCGCCGGTTGCCACGCTGCGGCGAGACTGATGCACTGTTCGCTGATATCGTGATACGGCGATTCAGACCACCACACCGGTCCGCCCTTCGCCGACCGTTCAAGGAGGCCTCGATGGCTGCAGCCGACGATCTCTTCCCGCCGAAGCCGCACATCAGCAGCGGCGCCCACATCTCGACGATGGACGAGTTCCAGCGCCTGTACCGGCTGTCGCTCGACGACCCCGAGACCTTCTGGGCGAAGCAGGCGGACCGCCTGACCTGGTTCCACCCGTGGAACACGGTCTTCGACAGCGACTACTCGAACGTCGACTTCGCGTGGTTCCTCGGCGGGCGGCTCAACGCCTGCTACAACTGCGTCGACCGCCACCTCAGGGAGCGCGGCGACCAGGACGCGATCATCTGGGTCAAGGACGAGCCCGGCGAGTACCAGCACATCAGCTACCGCGAGCTCAAGCACCAGGTGAGCCGCGTCGCCAACGTGCTTCGCTTCCACGGCGTGCGCCGCGGCGACCGCGTCTGCATCTACATGCCGATGATCCCCGAGCTCGCCTACACGATGCTCGCCTGCGCCCGCATCGGCGCCGTCCACTCCATCGTCTTCGGCGGCTTCTCCGCGGAGTCGATCCGCGACCGCATCCTCGACGCTGGCGCGAGGGTCGTGGTCACCGCCAACGAGGGGCTGCGCGGCGGCCGCAGGCTCCGCCTCAAGGACACGGTGGACCGCGCGGTCGACGGCCTCGACCTGGTGGACACGGTGCTCGTCGCGCGGCGCACCGCCGCCGAGGTCGCGATGCGGCCGGGGCGCGACTTCTGGCTCGACGAGGAGTGCCGCAGGCAGCGCTCCACCTGCACCTACGAGTGGCAGGGCTCCGAGGACCCGCTGTTCATCCTCTACACCTCGGGGTCCACCGGCAAGCCGAAGGGCGTGCTCCACACCACCGGCGGCTACATGGTCTACGCCGCGACCACCCACCACTACGTCTTCGACCACCGCCCCGGCGACGTCTACTTCTGCGCCGCCGACATCGGCTGGATCACCGGCCACTCCTACATCATCTACGGCCCGCTCGCCAACGGCGCGACCACCGTCATGTTCGAGTCGGTCCCCACCTACCCCGACGCCGGGCGCTACTGGCAGGTCGTCGACGACCTCGGCGTCAACATCTTCTACACCGCGCCGACCGCGATTCGCGCCATCGCCCGCGCCGGCAACGAGCACGTCGAGCGGTACTCGCGGCAGTCGCTGCGCGTGCTCGGCACCGTCGGCGAGCCCATCAGCCCCGACACCTGGCGCTGGTACCACGACGTGGTCGGCGACGGGCGCTGCGCCGTCGTCGACACCTGGTGGCAGACCGAAACCGGAGGGATCCTCATCACGCCCCTGCCCGGGGTGACCGCCGCCAAGCCGGGCTCGGCGACCCTGCCCTTCTTCGGCGTCAAGCCGCTGGTGGTCGACGACAACGGCGCGGTCCTCGACGGCAACGGGGTCTCCGGCAACCTGTGCATCGCGCACGCGTGGCCCGGCCAGGCGCGCACCGTGTGGGGCGACCACGAGCGCTTCGGGGAGACCTACTTCACGCGCTTCCCGGGCCTCTACTTCACCGGCGACGGCTGCCGCCGCGACGAGGACGGCTACTACTGGATCACCGGCCGGGTCGACGACGTCATCAACGTCTCCGGCCACCGCCTCGGCACCGCCGAGGTGGAGAGCGCGCTGGTCGCGCACGAGGCCGTGGCCGAGGCGGCCGTGGTCGGCTTCCCGCACGAGATCAAGGGCCAGGGGATCTTCGCCTACGTCATCCTCACCGCCGAGGCCGAGCTCAACGGCGACGCCGACGAGCTGGTCGGCGCGCTCAAGGAGCAGGTGCGGCACGTCATCGGGCCGGTCGCCTCGCCGGACGAGATCCTGATCGCCCCCGGGCTGCCGAAGACGCGGTCCGGCAAGATCATGCGCCGTATCCTGCGCCAGATCGCCGCCGGCGAGTACGAGGACCTGGGCAACGTCTCGACCCTCGCCGACCCCGAGATCGTCGAGCGCCTGATCGAGGCCCACCGCGAGCTGGTCCTGAGCTGACGGCGTTCCCTCAAAGCGTGCAGCTCAAGCGCACCGAGACGGTGGTGTTCTCGAACTACGTGCCACGCACCTTTCCCTGGAGCTACGCGCCAGGCACTTTCCCCCAGAGGTCTGAGTTCGGAACCGTCGTTTCAGAACTGACGGCCAATCGATCCGCACGTCGGAATGTCATAGAGCGATACGTCGCACCTGTCAGTCGCGCGGCTGGATGAACTCCTCGAACGGCGGGTACCCCCACAGCGGCTGAAGATCCAGGTCCCAGCGCGGAAACTGCGCGAAACTGGAACCACCTTGGTCCACAACGCTGCGCCGCAGCAGCTCCATGGCCCGCTCCAGCTGGCCCAGGTGTGCCGCGATGTACCCGGCGTAGGCGAACTGCCCTCTCGTCTCGAAATCCGCCAGGATGCGCTCGGCCTCCTCGTTCTCGTTCAGATGTGCCGCAGCCATGCCACGACAGACAAGGGCATAGTCATACTCTGCCGAGCCCGGCTCGTACAAGTCCATGAGCCGGAGCGCGAAGGCGCTGTACTCGGGCCACATCTCGGCAGCCCGGTACGCACCCAGAGGGCCCGTTAAACCTGGAGTGATGACACCCGCCGCCATCTCGTCAGCGAATGCCTCGGCAGCTCGCTGCCCATAGGCTCGCGCGGCCTCGGCATGCCCCTGCGCCGCGAGGCTCCAGGCCGCTTCTTTGAGCACGAGGCTCGTGTGACATCCTCCACCCGGCACGGTTGCGCATTCCTGTACCAGCTCCTCGATATCGTCGGTCCGGTCGAGCGCCCCCAGAAAGCCCGCCTCGCGCACGAAACCACTGGTGGCCCCGGGCTGCTCGCGCCGCAACTTGCGCGCGAGCGCGAGGCCCTCCTCGAAGCGGCCGAGTTCCATATACGAGCGAGTCAGCCGAGTCGTCACCATTCTCTGCATGCCTGGGTATCTGCCGAGGCTCCAGTAGTTGAAATCTCCGAAGGCACGGATGACCTCCCGGTGCAACCCGAGACGGGCTGCGATTTCCGCCCACGTCAATCGCACGTACACGTCTCGCGGCGCGATCTCCGCCAAACGGCGGACGGCGGGGAGCCCGCCAGCCGGTGATCCGCTCGCCCACGCCTCGAGGGCCTCCGAAAACAGGCGCTCGTAGGGGACCATCTGCTGCTCGTGCGTCCGAATCCGTTCCAAGAGAACCAGAGCTTCCTCCCTCCGCGCACTCGTCAGGCGGGCCGCGGAGGCAAACAGAACGGGAAAAAGAAACTCCGGGTCCGTCTCCAGGACCTGCCTCCTACGGGCACGCCCGGCCTCGGCCTGACCTCCGAAGACCTCCTCCACGGAGATCAGAAACTGGCGCATGACGCTCATGGTGGGGATGTACGAGGTGTTCGCCAAGTCCGAGTACGCGTGGAAGGCGACGGCGCCCGCCAGCCTGTCAAAGAGCTCCTCACACGCGGCGGGCTCTCCTTCGTAAAAGCGGCACGGCTCGAAGACGGCCAGGACCTGCCCCGTGTCGGCGTCACCGAGCTTGAGGCTGAGCTCGAGCCCGCGGTCGCGCTCGCGGTACGATCCGGTCACGGCCAGGGATCCGACCTTCGTCGTATCGCCGGCAGCTCGCTCCGACGTCTCGCCTGCGGCCTCACCCGACACCACCCTGATCGGCGGCAAGCTCTGCAATCCCTGGTTGATCCCACTGAGGCTGTCCGTCATGCGATCCGCAAGCTCCCGCCCGACGACATCCCGGGCCGAATCCCCGGTGCGGTTCTCCGGCGGTTTCACGGCGATCTCCCACCTGTCGATCCAGGTGGTCTCCTGATTGGCGGGATCGAGCGTCGCGGGCTCTCCGGTAGGTGATGCCCTGTATTTTTCCTTCAGGCCCTGCAGAACGAACGCACCCGCCACCACCAGTACCACGGCCACTGCGACGACGGCCGGCGCGAGCCATCGTCTCGCTCGCGTTCGCGAACCGAGGCGCGAAACCGTGGAGGCGCCGCTTTCACTGACGATGGCAGTCAACGCGAATGCCAGGTCGGCGGCCGACTGGAAGCGACTCTCGGGGCGCTTCTCGAGGCAACGAGAGACGATGGAGGCGAGTTCGGGCGCAGCCGGCTCGCCGGCGACGGTCAGGGCCGGCGGGTCGTCTCGCACGATGGCCATAATCGTTTCGCTGCTGCTCGGACCCTGGAACGGTCGCCTGCCGCTGAGCATCTCGTACAGCACGCAGCCGAGCGAAAAGACGTCGCCCCGCTGGTCACTGGGCCCTCCGACGGCCTGCTCGGGCGACATGTAGCCCACCGTCCCGAGCACCGTGCCTTCGCGGGTCAGGTTCATCTCGAGGCTTTTCGTGTCGGCCTGTGTCGACAACGGCTCCAAGGTCCGCGCGAGGCCGAAGTCCAGCACCTTCACGCGACCATCGGCCGTTATGAAGATGTTCTCGGGCTTGATGTCGCGGTGGATGACGCCCTTCTCGTGGGCTGCAGCGAGGCCTTCAGCCACCGCCACGGCGATGGTGCGGGCTTCGAGCCATCCCACGGGACGCCTCTCCAGCCGGGACCGGAGACTTTCTCCTTCGAGCAGCTCGGTGACCGCATAGACAAGCCCTTCGGACTCGCCGAAGTCCCAGATCTCCAGAACGTTCGGGTGTGCCAGACGAGCTACCGCCCGGGCTTCTCGTCGGAACCTTTCGAGACGCGAGCGGTCCCGGGACACGGCCTCGGGCAGCACCTTCACCGCGACCTCGCGCTCGAGCTCGAAGTCGTGGGCGCGGTAGACCTCGCCCATGCCCCCGGCCCCGAGCGGACCCAGGATCTCGTAGCGACCCAGCCGCTGGCCTGGAGTCAGAGTCATCTTTGAACCGCTGTCTTCACCATACACCAACCTTGAGAGACCCTGCGACAGGATGACAGCACTCGTACTGCGCCGTGCGCGGGCGATGCGCGCACCTTGTGATGGCAAGTCATCGGGCGGTTGTCGGCCATGGGCGAGCCGGCCGGTCTCTGCAAGGGCGACCGACGCCTTCTGCAACGACCGACGCGGGGGTCCCACAGCCATCTTCGGCACGATGGAGCGAGCTCAGAACCGGACTCCGACGCCGAAGCGCATCGTTCGCGGCGGTTGGTGGCCGGTCACGACACCGTAATACGGATCCGGTTCACCGACCGCGGTTTCTGCAGTCTCATAGACTCTTGTCACGGCATGATTGTCGAACACATTGAAGACGTCCATGCGGAGATCTGCTTCGAACATGCCCAACTGGAAAGCGTAACGAAACATGAGATCGAGGCTCCAGGTATCGTCTGTTCGCCCGCAGCAACCTCGCGGCCGAGGCTCGCCGTCGGTGTAGAAGGCGTCGGGACCGTAAGAACGCGCGGCGGGCTCGCTCGGGTGGAGACCGAAGGAGTTCACCGGGCGCCCGGTACGGTAGAAGAAGTTGCTGCCGATGCTCAGGCCCATGGGCCAGCTATAGCTTCCGAAGACCTTGAGTGTGTGACGGCGGTCGTTGGGGAGGTTGCCGTCCGCGTGCTCCAGCAGACCCGGGGTGTCGAAGGTCTGGGTGATGCCAGCGTCATCCTGACCGATGTCCGAGTTCACGTAGCCTTCGTAGTTGCCGTACAGGTGAGACCACACATAGGAGCCCTGCAGCATCCAGTTGTCACGAAACCGCCTCTGAAACGTGAGCTCCACGGCGTAGTATTCGCGCTTGGCCTCCGGGTATCCCAGGGCTTCGGCCGGCAGGAAGACGTCGTCCAGGGCTCCGTCGCCGTCCAGGTCATACCACCCATCGAAGGACGACCCGGGATTGCCGAGGCGATACACGAATGTGCCCGGGTTCACGCCATAGACCGCCTGCAGCGCATGCTGAATCGAGAAATCCTCGATCACCTGATTGAACATCCGGGCAATACCTCGAAGTCCTACCGCCCAGGTTTCTCCGAGGGCCTGATCGTACCCGACGATGAACTCGTTCTGGGACATGGGTTCGAAGTTCTCGGAGAGGATTTCTCGCGGGTCCGGGGTCTCCCCATCGAAGAACACCGTGCGCTGCAACTCATCGCCGACACCCGACGGCGTACCGTCCTCAGGGTTGATCCCCCCCTCGAGGACAGACCACGTCGACACCTGGTACCGTGCCCCGGCAAGCCATTTGTTCGTGTTGGAAGCGATCGGCAGAAAGTAGACGCCGTAGCTTCCGTACACCTTCACCCGCCCCTCACCACTGGGATCCCAGACGAAACCCACGCGCGGAGCGTACTGGTCATCGGTCTCGATGAACGCCTCGCCCAGCCCGTTTCGGTTCTCGTAGCGCTCCCAGCGTAGGCCGAGGTTCAGGGTCAGCTCATCTCGGATGCTCCACGAATCCTGGACATAGACGGCATCGGAACGGACCTCGAAGTTCCCACCCTCGTCCGATATCGTCGTGTTCACCAGCTCGGTGGTGGGCGGCAGTTCCGGAAACCGACCTCCATTGAGGTAATAGATGATGCGCTCGCCGCCCGAAAAACCGCTCTCGTCACGGGATTCGCTGCGCTCCACGTCGATCCCCGTGCGGACTGCATGTGAGCCGAGATGAAGATCCAGATCGCCTCGGAACGCATTACGAATATCGTCAGCCTCGCCACGAGTGCGGTTCACCCAGCATCCGAGCACGGCGGGAGTTCCGCTCCTGAAGTCGGCGGCGAATGGACATTCATCGCCCTCGGAGCGGTCAGTGCGCGAGAACTCGTTACGCCCCGCCTGCAGAGAGAGCAGCGCCAGGTCGCCGAGCATCCCCGAGTATCTGAGTATCGCGTTGTCTCCACCGCGCTGGTGGACACCCTCGCCGAGTGGCGCTCCCAACCCGCCACCGCTCCGGTCGTAAGGCCAGCGCAGGTAGTCCTGTTCGATGTAATCTGTCAGATAGGTTGCCTCGAGCCGGTGCCCCGCACCGATGTTCCAGTCCATCTTCATGCCCCAATACGGGTTGGCAGAGGATTCCCGATCCACCAGAACCAAAGGTGGTGGGCCGGGATACGAATAGGTGCGATCGACGTCGCGGTACTGCGCGGCGACGAAATAGAACAGGCGGTCGCTCAGGATGGGTCCTCCGAACGCCAGGTTCACCTCGAGGGAGCGGTTTTCTTCGTACTCACTTGGACGGAGGACCGTTTCCGGATCGCGGCCCTGCAGGTCCTCGGGCTCGAGGTAGATGCTGGCGTCTCCCCGGAGGGTATTGGTGCCGGATCGCGTGACCATGTTCACGACACCACCGGTGGACCGCCCGAACTCCGCTTCATAGCCGCCGGTCTTGACCTGGACCTCTTGGACAAAATTGAATGGCACCCGGCTCGATCCGAGGAGGTTGCGGAAGTTCGTGATGTCAAGACCGTTGACGACGTAGAGGTTCTCCGCCACCGAAGCGCCGGAAAACGAGCTTACGTTTTGGCCGGGGGTCCTCTCGTCGAAGGCCTCATCACCCGGGACGACTCCCGGAGCGAGCAGTGCGACCTGCGTGACCTCACGCTCCAAAGGGATACGTGTGTCAATCTCGACCACGTCGAACGTTACGCCCACCACCGTAGAACCGACGTTGACGAGCGGCACTTCGGTAGCGCTGACCTCGATGGCGTCGGTGAACTCTCCGATCTCCAGGACGATGCTCAATCTCGTCGTCTGCCCCAGGGTGACGACGACCGCCTGGCGGATATTGCGAAAGCCCTCTCTGGACGCCGAGACCGTGTACCTCCCCGGGGGGAGGGCGGGAAACCTGAACTCGCCCCGGGTGCTGGAGGCGGCGATGACGCGGTAGCCCGTAGCGGTGCCCTCGGCCTTGACCGTCACCCCAGGGAGGCGCGCACCGTCCTGCGACGTTGTCAATCCGGAGAGCTCACCAGTTGCCTCCTGGGCGGAGACCAGCGCGGGCGCGAGCCACAACTCACACGCCAACACCGTCGCAATCGCGGCCGTGCTCCATTTCCCCCTGCACATGCGCAACCTCCCCGTTTCGTCCGAGAAAAGATCGACGAACGACGCGAAGACATCCGGAACTGCCCCGCGTCAAGGGTGTCTGGCGCCGAAAGGCGAAAGACCCCACGAAGGTCGGCCGAGTTCCACTCAAGGGACTGTTTACCTTATGTCGAAAATATAGCACGGGCCGAGCGTTACACCACATGATCGATGCGCTTCCCGCATCAGGAACCTCGGGTCTCGCCCATCTGCAGCGCCGCGCCCTCCGGCGGTCGAGTCGACGGTACGACTTCAAAGGCGTGGTGGTGCGAGATGGCCGGTATCGGACGAAGAGGGATAAGGCATACCTCGAGTTCAGCGCCAGCCTGGCACGGGGTCGGACGCCTTATCGGAGCCCAATACGACTCAGTGGCTGGAGTGGTCTCCGATACTGCAGAAACCGGCGTTCGGGAGAGCCCGTCTGGCACGACGCGCTCCGAACTCCGGCCCCGCGTCCGACGGCCGCCTCCATGAGCCCACCCCGCACGGGAGGCCGGGCCGGAGGTCATCCTCGGGAGGGTCGGGTCGGTCGGCGGAATAGCCTACCGACGGCTCGGGGTTCCTCAAACGAAGAACCCTGACATGACCGCGCGCGGCAGCTGCGCGCAGCCGAAGGAGGCCCCCATGAAGTACGTCGATGGATTCGTGGTGCCCGTACCGAAGAAGAAGCTCGACGCCTACCGCCGGATCGCCCGCACGGCCGGCAAGGTGTGGAAGGAGCACGGCGCGCTCGAGTACGTGGAGTGCGTGGCCGAGGACGTCAAGCCGGGCAAGCTGACGTCGTTTCCGCAGAGCGTGCAGCTCAAGCGCACCGAGACGGTGGTGTTCTCGTGGATCGTCTACAAGTCCAAGGCGCACCGCGAGCGCGTCATGGCCAAGGTCATGGAGGACCCGCGGATGAAGAAGATGATGGACCCCAAGAAGATGCCCTTCGACGGCAAGCGCATGTTCTGGGGCGGGTTCGAGACCATCATCGACATGCCGCGCGAGCGGTGATTCCGAGCGCTGACAGCGATCCGCGATCCGGCAGCCCTCCGCGAGAACCTCAGGGCTCGGCGTTGATACCGAAGCTCGGCGGCTTCCTGTGGCGGGTGGCCTGCTCGTAGGCAAAGGCGATCTCGATCAGGGTCGGCTCGGCCAGCGCCGAGGCGAAGAACGACAGCCCCACCGGCAGCCCGTGCACCGAGCCCATGGGCACCGTGATGTTGGGGTAGCCGGCGCGGGCCGGGTAGCTCGAGCTCGAGCCGATGAAGTGATCGCCGTTGACGAGGTCGGTCTTCCACGCCGGCCCGCCGGTGGGCGCGATGAGCGCGTCCAGCTCGTGCTTGGCGAGCAGCTCGTCGATCCCAGTCCGGCAGGTGTGCTGCACCAGCTCGAGGGCCTCGAGGTAGGACTCCTCGCTG
>DATIVB010000675.1:0-3080 GCA_035466375.1 Chondromyces sp. | reverse complement strand
GCTTTCACGAGCTGAATGGCCGCGGTGCCGACGCCGCCCGAGCCTCCGTGCACGAGGGCGGTGGCACCGGGCTCCAGCCCGCCGACGAGGAAGAGATTGAGGAAGGCGGTGATGAAGACCTCGGGCACGCCGCCGGCCTCGACGTCGCCGAGGGAGTCCGGGACCGCCATCACACACGGCGCCGGGACCACCACCTGCTCGGCGTAGCCGCCGCCGGCGAGAAGCGCCATCACGCGGTCGCCGACGGCGAAGCCCTCCACGCCGTCGCCGACCTCGGAGACCGTGCCGGCGCACTCGAGCCCGAGGATCTGGGAGGCGCCCGGCGGTGGGGGATAGAGGCCCCGCCGCTGCAACAGGTCGGCGCGGTTGACCCCCGCGGCTGCGAGGCGGATCCGGACCTCGCCCGGACCGCAGTCGGGGTCCGGGACCTCGGCCACCCGCAGCACCGACTCGTCGCCGGGCTCGTCGAAGACCACGGCATGCACGGCCCGACTATACAACGGGCCGGCGAGCCGACCTCTGACGCCGTCGCGGAAGCTGGAGCCGAGGAGGGCTTTCAGAACCGGGACCTGACAGAAGTGCGGGTGGTCGGCGAGGCGGGGCCGTGCAATAGAGATTGAGTTGCAATAGCCCGTTACGGCTGGTATACCTGTAGAAACCCAGTGGAGGTCGACAATGCGGAACGCCGACGTCTCGACGAGCTTCGCCTGCATCGCCGTGCTCTGTCTGATCGCCGCTGCAGGAGCGGCCGAGGAGGGCCCACAGATCACGAGCACCCAGCGCTACGTGTTCGCGGGCCAGACGGTCTGCGTCTGCGGGCACTTCCCGACCCCCGCGTCACGGGGCGGGCTGACGATCGGCGGGGTGCCGCTCGGCGAGCCCGTGTCCGCCTCGAGCTCGAGGTTGGAGTTCCAAGTCCCCGAGAGCGTCTCCCCGGGCCCGCAGCGGATCGCCGGTCCGGTTTCGGCTGGGTTTGCGCCGGGCTCCGGCGTCGAGATCGAAGTCCTCCGGCTCGAGGGCTCGATCGATCAGGAGCTCCTGCGCAGCGGCCAGTCGACCCCGATGCAGATCCGGATCGTCGGCACCGATGACCGCCTCGAGCTCCGCCTGACCAACGAAACACCGCAGATCATCGCCATCGAGGGCGGCGACGACGGCGTCGTACTCACTTCGGGCGGAGCGGAAAACACGGTCGCCCGCACCGTGCGCGGGCTCCAGCCGGGCGACTTCGACATCACCTACGGGGTCGCCGACGACCCCTGTCCGTGCGCTCCGGTGGCGCCGGTCGCTTCGAGCGGAGGCGCGGAAACAGGACCGCTGGTGCGATGGGGCTATCCGCTTCCGGAGGGCGTGTCGATCATCGCAGCCCGCGGCACCGGCCGCACCACCGGCCACATCGCCGACATCACAGTCGGGAACTCGAGCCAGGAGCCGGTGCTCTTCCCCGACCGCGCGGCCTACATTCCTTCGACCGGCAGGTTCCAGTCGTACGTCGTGCCGGGCGGTTCCGGGACCACGATCCCCCCCGGCGCGACGCGCACGGTTCCCGTCCATGGCTACTGTGGGGACATCCACCGCCCGCCGGTGCCGGCGGGCGAGCCGATGGTGGGCCTGGAGGACTGGATCGTTCCCACCGACCCGGCCCGGACCGCGCCTCCGCCGCCGATGACGGCAGTCACAGTGGAAGATGCTCCGCCCACCCGCGCTCTGGTGCCGGGGAGCGACCGGGCCCTGCCCGGCGTGATCGATCCCGACACCGATCCCGAGGCCGCGGCCCCCTACCTGTGGACCGCCGCCGGCGCCATCGAGCGCGCCGTGGCCGAGCTGCAGGCGGAGGGCGTGTTGCGCACGCCGTTCTCGTCCGATCCCGATCGAGAACGCGAGGCTGTGGCGCAGCAGACTCTGTGGCGTTTCGCCGGGGAGCTCACCGGCGAGCCCTACACCCGCGAGGAGTTCGAGACGCGGCTCGTCGGCCAGTACGAGGAGCGCACCGGCGTGCCGATCGCGGAGGCGCCGCCCGCGGATCGCGAGCGCCTCGAGCAGGGCGCGGACGACTTCTGGGACGCCTTCGAGCTCGTGGGCGTCGAGGCCAAGGTCCTGATCAGTGAAGAGGACGCCCCAGACACAGCCACCGAGCCCGAGCAGGCTGCGGAGGAGGTCGTCGAACCGCCGTGCGACATTGCCAAGACGATGGAGCACTCCGAGCCCGGCAGCGACTTCAAGATGTCCGAGAACTACAAGGACGAGGAAAAGCGAGCCAACCTGAGGGAGTGGTTCGACGACCTCCCGGACCCGTCGAGCGGCGACGAGGGCGGAACATTCGAGGCCGGCACGCACCCGGCCTCGGCGTGGGCGCTGGCCGGACGTGACTTCGTGGGCGGCTACTGCAACGGCGTCGCCAAGCACGTCTTTCAGGAGGCTGGCGGCGGCACGGACTGGGTGTGGACCACCGAGCTCCTGGAGGTCGAGGCGCGCTCCGAAGGCAGCCACACCGTGACCGTCACGCCGCCGCCTGGGGGGGCGTGTGAGACGCTGGTCGTCGGCGCGGCGGGCGGGTTGGTCAAGGCGTGGAGCAACGCCATCGACCCGGTCGCCGACAGCCGCGGGATCATCGAGGCGCTGCGGGTCGTGCGGGACGTGGCGATCATCGTCGCCAGCGCCACCGCGGCGCCCTTCACCGCCGGCGCCTCGATCGCCGTCGGTGTCGGCGTCCTCGCCGCCTCGAAGGCCTTCGACGCCGAGTTCAGCTCCGATGCCAACGCCGCGGCGGCGGTCGAGGGGCGGATGCGGCTGCAGGTCAAAAACCGCTGGATCATGCTCGATGCCAACAGCCGGTCGTCGGTGTCCGGGAGCGGTGAGATCGAGAGCGACGAGACCAAGGTGGCGAAGGGACAGACCTCGGCGCAGGACCCGCTGACCCTGACGGCCACTACCGAAGGCTTCAGCACGCTCAAGACCAGGGCCGAGGACAACGGGATCGCCGAGGGCACGATCGAGAGCCAGATCGGCATCACCATCGTGGGTTTCTGTATCTGCGACGGCGACGTGCAGATCGAGTACCTGCTCGACTCGGGCCTCTT
>DATIVB010000674.1:0-4024 GCA_035466375.1 Chondromyces sp. | reverse complement strand
AAGCCGCCCGCGAGGGTGCGGGTGATGGTCGGCCCCGCGTGCCCGGTGGGCGTCGGACGCGGCGTCGGCACCAGCCCGCCGCCCTGCCGCCAGATCCAGGCCGCGTAGTTCGCGAAATCGGTGAGGGCGCGGGAGAGGGCGACCCCGGCGACGCCGAAGGTCACGGCGCGGTCGTCAAGCGTCCGCCAGTCGCGCAGCGAACCGGTGCGGTAGAACTCCTGGCCGACGAACGGGTAGAGGGCGGCGCTGCGGGCGAGGGACGTGTCGATGGTGGCGGCGATCGCCCCGCCCTCGATGAGCTCCCGATCCTGCCCGTAGTACACCAGCCGCACCCGGTCGAGGACCGAGTCGACGTAAGCCTGGTAGGCGGCGGCGTACTGCGTCTCGCGCTCGTCGTCATGGGCGACCGCGAGCGGGTCGTTGGCGTCCAGCACCAGGACCGCCAGCACGCCCAGCTCCTCCACGAGGTCCGCCAGCGGCACCGGCGCACGCAGGTCGGCCGCGCAGTTTCGGACCTGCGCCTCGAGGGCGGCGGGCAAGCTGCCCGGCGGTCCGGCGCGCCACGCAGGGGGCGCCGCCAGCCCGCGACGGATACCGGCGTCGAAGCGCTTGTGGTGGCGCTCCACCTGGCGCGCGAGGTCGGGCGGGAAGGAGCCCACCGCCGTCCACGCCACGTGGCGCACCGTCGGCGCACCCCAGCCGACGCCGACGGCCGCGGCCAGGAGGGTCAGAACCAGTCGCTGCGCGCGACCCGCCATCATGGGCTAGAGGCCCCGCCCCCGCCCGCCGGAGCCTCGACCATTTTCGTCACCAGCTGGCGGATCTCGGACGGCACTGCCGGCGAGTATCCCTTGTAGATCTGCACCGGCCGCCCTTCGCGGTCGAGCAGCACGTTGGTCGGCAGCGCGTTGACTCCGAGGGTCATGAGGTCGCGTTGGCTCATGCGGTAGACCGGCACGTCGATGTCGTAGCGCTGGAGGAAGCGCACGCCCATGGCCGGCGATTGGTCGGTATTGACGGTGACCAGCGTGAATCCCGTCCCGGCCAGCTCCTCCGCGAGCTCCTCCAGCTCCGGCAGCTCCTGCCGGCACGGACCGCACCAGCTGGCCCAGAAGGTCAGCAGCACCGGCCGGCCGCGAAGCGACTCGAGGTCGATCTGCTGCGAACCGTCGATGGCGGTGAAGACGAGGTTCGGAAAGACAGGCATCTGCGACGGACTGTCGGCGGCCGCGGGATGGGCGGCTGCCAACGTGCCGAGGACGGTCAGAACGGCTGCGAGAACAGGTCTCATGGAGCCATGATACACCAGTGATTTTCAGGGCTCCCGGAGACTCCGGAAGATTTTGTGAAAAATGGCACAACCTAGTATCCGTTGCCAGACACTTTTGCTACACTGGCGCCATGAGCTGGGAACTGCACCGCGTCACCATCGTCGGCGGCGGCATGATGGGCCGCTCGCTGGCCACCAAGGTCGCCCAGGAGGGCATCAACGTCTACCTCAAAGAGGTCTCCCCCGAGGCCCTGGAGGTGGCCCGCGACGAGCTCGAGAAGTCCCTCGACCACGAGATCGCCCGCTTCGGCCTGACGAACTCGGAGAAGAAGGCCATCCTCTCCCGCATCACCTGGGTCACCCATTTCGACTGCGCCTCCGACAGCGACCTCGCGCTCGAGGCGGTGCAGGAGGACTTCGGCCTCAAACGCCAGATCCTGCGCGAGCTCGACCGGCGGATGCCGCCGGAGCACCCCATCGTCATCAACACCTCGACGCTGTCGATCACCGAGCTCGCGGCGCAGAACAGCCAGCCGCAGCGCATCGTGGGCATGCACTTTCTCTACCCAGTCACCACCACCCGGGTGGTGGAGGTGATCCGGGGGCAGCTGACCTCGGACCGGGTCTTCGAGCACGCGATCGAGTTCGCCAGGCTTCTCGGCAAGGTTCCGATCAAGGTCTTCGAGATGCCGGGATTCGTCACCACCCGCGTTGTGCTGCCGCTGGTCAACGAGGCCATCCACGTGGTCATGGAGGGCGTCGCCGAGGCCGCCGAGGTCGACCTCGCGCTCAAGCTCGGCTACGACTTCCGTACCGGGCCCCTGGAGTGGGCCGACCGCACCGGCCTCGACCGTGTGCTCAACTGGCTGCAGCATCTCCACCAGGAGAGCGGCGAGCCCCGCTTCCGGCCCTGCCCGCTGCTCAAGCGGCTGGTTCGCGCCGGCCTGCTCGGCGCCAAGACCGGACGCGGCTTCTTCACCTACGACGAAGAGCGCCACCGCACCGACCGCCTCCCGGACGACAGGCCGCGGATGGCCTGAGCCGGCAACGTCACGGAGTTCAAAATGAAGATCCTCGTCCTCAACAGCGGTTCGTCGTCGGTGAAGTTCCAGATCATCGAGACGGACCTCGAACGAATGAGTGCCCATCAGGACCAGACCCTTGCGGTGGGCCTGGTGGAGAAGATCGGCCTCTCCGACTCCCGGCTGGTGCTCGAGGTCCCGGGCCGCAAGACCTTCCAGGACTACCGCGAGATCCTCGAGCACCGCACCGCCATCGAGTGGGTGCTGCGCATTCTGACCGACCCGGAGCACGGCATCCTCGGCTCGGTGGAGGAGATCGGCGCGGTGGGCCACCGGGTGGTGCACGGCGGCGAGGCCTTCGCGTCGTCGGTGCTCATCACGCCGGAAGTGGTGGAGCAGATCGAAGACTGCTCGGTCCTCGCACCCCTTCACAACCCACCCAACCTGCGCGGCTACTACGCGGCCTATGCGGCGATGCCGGACGTCCCGCACCTCGCGGTCTTCGACACCGCCTTCCACCAGACCATGCCGGCGCACGCCTTCCTGTACGGCATCCCCTTCCAGCTCTACAAGAAGCACCACCTCCGCAAGTACGGCTTCCACGGGACCTCGCACCGCTACGTGACCTTCCGGGGCTCGCAGATCCTGGGCTGGGAGCGCGAGGACAAGAAGCTGATCAGCGTCCACCTGGGCAACGGCTGCTCGCTGGCGGCGGTGGACCACGGGAAGAGCATCGACACCTCGATGGGCTTCACGCCGCTGGAAGGCCTGGTCATGGGCACCCGCTCCGGCGACATGGACCCGGCGATCGTTCCCTGGCTGATGGCCATGGAGGAGCTGACGCTGCACCAGGTCAACACCATGCTCAACAAGCACTCCGGGCTGTACGGCGTATCGGGGGTCTCCTCGGACATGCGGGAGATTCTGGCCGCCCGCGCCGAGGGCAACCAGCGCGCCGACGTGGCCTTCCGCATGTTCTGCTACCGGGTCAAGAAGTACATTGCCGCCTACGCGGCCGCCATGGGCGGCGTCGACGCGGTGTTCTTCACGGGCGGCATCGGCCAGAAGTCGGTCGAGGTGCGGGAGGCTTCCTTGAGCGGCCTCGAGTTCATGGGCATCGAGCTCGACCGCGAGCGCAACACCGCCCTCACCGACGGCGAGGGCGAGATCACCGCCGACGGCTCGCGGGTCAAGGTGCTCGTCGTGCCCACCAACGAAGAGAAGACCATCGCCCGCGACGTCATCCGGGTGCTCAACGGCATCATGCCGGTGTTCACGCCGCCGGAAACCGTGACCTGACCGCCCACCCGCCCATTTCGGATTTCGGATTTCGGATTTCGGATTTGATCGTGCCCACTTCAGTGCCGCAACTTCAGTGACGGTGGTGGCGGACTTCAGCGCCCCAGCATCAGCACACGCTCGTCAAGGTTCCTCCGCACACCGAGCATCCCAGTCGCGCTCTGCCGCAGCGTCATCCGGGGGGTGGTCGGAAATCCGAAATCCGAAATCCGAAATCCGAACTTCGAAATCGGTCTCAGTCAGCCCCCTCCGTCTCCTCTCCAGATCCCACGGCTCTCCGCGCCTGCCTCGCTTCCTCGACGAAGCGGCTGACCCGGTAGATGTAGTTGAAGCCGGAGGCGATCACCAGGAGAAACGAAGCGTAGAAGCAGGCCGAGGGCACCAGGCGCGGCAGCGGGAAGACGTTGGCGAGCAGGACCACCGCGATCGTGAC
>DATIVB010000673.1:0-8998 GCA_035466375.1 Chondromyces sp. | reverse complement strand
GCCCCCTCGGCGAGGGGCATCGTGGCGTCGACCACCGGCCGCAGCCGGTGCTGCCGGACCGCCGCCATCAGCCGCCGCCAGTCGTCGCGTGAGCCCATGGTCGAGCCGATGATGCTGAGCTGGTTCCAGAAGATGAGGCGGATCTCCTCCTTCGGGTTGGGGCCCGAGGTGGCGCCGCAGGTGAGCACGCGCCCGCCCTTGGCGGCCGCCTTGAGGGACTGCATCCAGGTCGCCTCGCCGACCGAGTCCACGACCACGTCCGCGCCGCGCTTGAAGGTGAGCGAGCGCACCGCGCGCGCCACCTGCTCGTCCGCCGGGAGCGCCTCGTCGGCGCCGAGCTCGGTCGCCCGCGCCAGCTTTTCTTCGGAGCGCGAGGTCACGATCACCCGGCAACCCGCCAGCTTGGCGAGCTGCAGGCAGGCCAGCGACACGCCGCCGCCGATCCCGTGGACGAGCACCGTCTCGCCCGGGCGGAGCCCGCCGCGGGTCATCAGCATCCGCCACGCCGTGAGGTAGGTGAGCCCGAAGGCCGCCGACTCCTCCCAGCCGAGGTGCTGCGGCCGCTCGGCGAGCGCGGCGGCCGCGACCACCACCATCTCGGCGAAGGTGCCGTCGTTGTGCTCGCCGAGGACGCCGAAGCGCACGCACAGGCTGTGCTCGCCGGCGCGGCAATACTCGCAGCTGCCGCAGGACAGCCCGGGGTCGAACACGACCTCGGCGCCGGTCTCGACCCCTTCGACGCCGGGGCCGACCGACTCCACAACCCCCGCGCCGTCGGCGCCGCCGATGTGGGGCAGGCCGATGGGAATGCCCGGCATGCCGCCGAGCACGAAGAGGTCGAGGTGGTTGAGGGCGGCAGCCCGCAGACGGACCCGCACCTCCCCCGGCCCCGGCTCGGGCGCCGGCCGGTCACCGAACTTCAGGTTGTCAATTCCGCCATGCTCCTCGAAGTACAGGGCCTTCACGTATCCTCCCGTGTGCAGTGCATTCTAACCGCAATTCGGGCCGCCGGCGGCGCCGGCCGCAGAAACGCGAAACCCCGCCGAAGCGGGGTCGCGCGGTTCCACGGGTGGGGGTCGAAATCAGCGACTCGGGTTGTCGAGCACGAAGCGGCGCTCGCCGATGATGCTGCGGCCGCCGCCGGTGTCCTCGGTCCAGACCACCAGGCTGTGCTCGCCGTCGGCGAGGTTGGCGGCCACGGTGTCGAGCTCGTAGAAGAAGCCGGAGTTCCTGGTGATGCTCGAGGGCAGCCACGGGTAGCGCTCCTCGAAATCGGGCGACGGCAGCCCGAAGTCCGCCTCGCCGATGAACACGCCGTCGACCCAGATCTCGACCGCTCTGATGTTGCGGTTGAGATCGTCGGCGAAACCGGTCACCTCGACCACGCCGGTCACCCTCTCCATGTGGTACGGCGAGATGATGTCGCCGATGGCCGGGTCGTCCGGGTCGTCGTTGCAGTCGAAGATCACCGGGATCTGAGCGATGTCGGCAACGTTGTTCTCGAGGTCTCCGGCCCGCACCTTCAGGTAGTGCAGGCCCTCGCCGTAGCCGCGGGCGAGGATCAGGTAGTTGATGTCCATGAGGAAGGAGAAGCCGCTGTGCTTCGAGTTCGGAACATCCACGTAGAGCCTGTGGACGTCCATGCGCTCGTGGCCGTAGTAGTTGAAGTCCTCTTCGGCGTCGGGCCAGTAGAAGCTGGGCAGGCTGGTGTTCTGGTAGTAGGTCCCGTCGAGCGGCACCGGTGCGTTGTCGAGCAGCAGCTCGACGTAGGCCACGCCGCCGAAATCGGTCCGGCTGCCGACGTCGAGCGCCCAGCCGAAGATCATCTCCACGTTGTCGGGCTCGGCGTAGACGTCGCCCGACCACGGCGGCACCACGCCGTCCACCTCCTGGCAGCCGTCGGCGAACATGACGTGGTTGGCGATGGGCCAGTCGATGGCGCCGAAGGGGGGCAGGTTGGAGCCGGTGTTGAAGGTCTGCACGAAGCGGCGGCCGATCACCCGCGACGCCCCCTCGTTGTCCACCGCCCGCACCGCGAGCACGTGGATGCCGTTGTTGAGCACGGTGGTGTTGAGCATGCGGACGAAGCCCGCGTACTCCGCATCGGGGTCACTGGGGAACATGTGGGCGATGTCGGGGCGGTGGACGTCGAGCACCGCGTTGCCCATGGCGAGGCCGTCCACCATGACCTCGACGAAGGCCACCGACTCGTCGTCGATCACCCAGCCGGTGACCGGGAAGACGCCGTTCATGGGCTGGTTGGAGCCGGGCAGCTCGAGGGCCCCGAAGGGTGCCTGGTTGAGGTCGTTGTCGACCGTGAACGAGCGCAGCCCGAAGTCCTCGACCGTCGAGTCCGAGAACGTGACGCGGATGAACAGCGTGTGCACGCCGTCGGAGTAGTCGCGCGAGTCGAAGGAGGTGGCGAAGCCCGGACGCGAGTACGGCGTACCGGCGTACCACGGGTAGGCCTGCAGGATGTCGTAGCGCGGCTGGCTGAGGTCCGCGCTGGCCACGAACTCGTCGTCCACGTAAAGATCGACCTTGCTGACCAGGGCGTCGGCCCACAGGCAGGTGTTCCAGGTCCACTGCGGCCCGCACTGCTGGCCGTCGTCGACCACGAAGCCCGTGACCTCCACGAGGCCGAACACGGTCGCCCCGTCGCCCGGCCTGTCGAGCCAGAAAATGGTCTCGGCATCGGCGCTGATCGGCAGCAGGAGAGTCAGCAGAACCAGCGCTCCGGCGAATCCCTTGTAACGCATGCGTATCCTCCTCTGAACCGCAGTTCCGAGCCTGCCAAATACGATCTTAATTATGATATACCACAGCATATCGACGGTCAAACAAAAGCTCTAAGGTTCACAAGGGTTTGGGGCCGTCACAACCTGCCGAAATCGTTCCAGGATGCGATTTTCGTGTGATCCGGATCACCTTTCCACGTCAAACCCGGGATCGATTCCGAACCGAGGAATCGGCCAATTCCGCGACGTGAATCCGCGCCGATTTGGCGAGCGCTTCGAGGTCGAATCCGCCCTCGAGAAACGACAGCAATCGCCCGCCGCTCCACCGCTCGGCGGCGCGCACTGCGCTGGCGGTCAGCGCGCGGTACCCGGACTCGGTCATGCCGAGGCCCCCGAGTGGGTCGGCCCGGTGGCCGTCGAAGCCCGCCGAAAGCAGCACCGCGGTCGGCTGCAGACGCTCGCAGACCTCGGTCAGGGCGGCGTCGAACGCGGCCGCCACGACCTCGTCGTCCGAGCCCCCGGCAAGGGGCACGTTGCGGGTCGTGCCGCGCCCCTTGCCGGCGCCGATCTCGTCCGCGCCGCCGGAGCCGGGAAAGGCGGGGTAGCGGTGCACCGACACGAAGCCGACGTCGGGGCGGTCGTAGAAGTGCGCCTGGGTGCCGTCGCCGTGGAGGGCGCCGAAGTCTGCGATCACCACCGGCCCGCCCCAGCCGCGGGTCACGGCCTCCGCCGCGAGCGCCACCGAGTTGAAGAAGCAGTAGCCCGCCGCGCGCTCGCGCTGCGCGTGGTGGCCGGGCGGTCGGACCACCAGGAAGGCCCTCTGCAGCCGGCCGTTGAGAAGGTCGAGCGCCGCCTGCAGCGCGAGCCCGGCCGCGGCGACGGCCGCGTCGAAGGTCCCCGGGGAGACGCCGCAGTCCTCCGAGTCCAGCCACCCCGATCCGCGCGCCGAGGCGTCGCGGACGCGCTCGATGTACGTCTTGTCGTGGATCCACGCCAACGCACCGATCACGTCATCTTCCGGCGGCAGTGGGCTCTCGGCGTCCACGACCCAGCGCCCTTCGGCCCGCGCCGACAGCGCGTCGAGCACCACCCGCACCCGCGCCGGGGCCTCCGGGTGCCCGAGCCCCGGAAGGTGGCCGAGGACCAGCGGGTGGGAGCGGACGGAGACGGGGAGAGGGCTTGGAAGCGGCATGACGATGATGATAGCGAACACCGGAAGACGAATGAGGAATTGGGAATGAGGAATTAGGAATGCCGCCCATCCCTCCCGTTTCGAATTCCCATTTCCACGGACCAGCGGTTTCGCGCTCGGGGGAATACTTCCGGTCCCAACGCTCCGTCACCACCGGTCGGTGGCTGGAAATTCCTAATTCCTCATTCCTAATTCCTAATTCCCATCCGGGGTGCTGCAGTTGTGGCCTGCTGGCCACCACGCTACTCTGTCCGGCGTGACGAGCCGGACGGTCCGCATCCTCGTGTCCCTGGCCCTGATGGTCGGGTTGCTGGCGTTCTTCCTGTGGAACGTCGACTTCCGCGAGGTCGGGCGCTCGATCGCCAGTGCCGATCCGTTGCGCCTCGCGGCAGCCGCCGCGATCGCCCTCTTCGCCTACTGGCTGCGAGCGCTGCGCTGGCAGTTCATCCTGCGCCCGGTCGGCCGGCTCCGGCACTCGAGCGTCGTCCTCACAACCGCCGTCGGCTACGCCGCGCTGTCGTTGCTGCCGGCCCGCATGGGCGACCTCATCCGGCCGCTCCTGCTCGCGCGGCGCGAGCGGATCCCTGCCTCGGCGAGCCTCGCCTCGGTCCTCACCGAACGGGTCTTCGACCTCTGGAGCGTGATGTTCTTCTTCCTCGTCTTCATCGTCTGGCCGCCCGCGATGCCGAACCTCGACGAGGAGGCGCGCGCCAGCCTCGCGGTGCTGTCGATCAGCGGCTACGTCGTCGGCGCGGGCCTCGCGGTGGGCACGCTGATGCTGCTCGGACTGTTCCGCTACCAGGAGCGTTTCGTCGAGCTCCTGACCCGTCCGGTGGGGTGGGTCCGGGCGAGCTGGCGGGAGCCGGCCGGCAACTTCTTCAATCACTTCCTTGACGGACTGCGGGTGATCCAGCGCCCCCGCGACCTGCTGGTGACCACGGTCGCCTCGCTCGTCATGTGGTACGTGATCTGCTGGCAGGTGGGCATGACCCTGCTCGCCTTCGGCATCGCGCTGCCGCTGCGCGCCTCGTACCTGATCGTCACCCTGGCCGTCATCGGCCTCGCGGTCCCCACTCCGGGCGGCGTCGGCGGCTTTCACAAGGCGACCCAGGTCGGCATGACCACCTTCTTCGGCATCGGCCTCAACAAGGCGACCGGGATCGCCATCGCCTACCATGCCATCTGCTTCGTGCCGATCACGATCATCGGGCTGCTCTGCCTGCCGCTGGTCGGCACCAATCTGCGCGAGGTCCAATCCATGGCCCCCGGGGAAACCGGACCGTGAAGTGCCCGTTCTGCGGCCACCCCGACAACCGGGTCGTCGACTCACGGGACGTCCGCGACGGCACCGAGATCCGCCGCCGCCGTGAGTGCGCGGGCTGCGAGCGCCGCTTCACCACCTACGAGCGGGACGACGAGCTGCCGACCACGGTCGTCAAACGGGACGGCAGCCGCGAGCGCTTCGACCGCGAGAAGCTGCTCAACGGCCTGCTGCGGGCCTGCGAGAAGCGGCCGGTGCCGCGGCGCGAGCTGGTGGCGGTGGTCGACGCCGTCGAGTCGGAGCTCGCCGCGCGCGAGGTGCGCGAGATGTCGACCGAGGAGATCGGCAACATGGTGATCGAGGAGCTGCGCCGCCTCGACCAGGTGGCCTACGTCCGCTTCGCGAGCGTCTACCGCCGCTTCGAGGACGTCAACCAGTTCATGGACGAGCTCAAGAAGCTGCTCATGCAGCGCGACGACTGAGCCGGCGGCCGTAGAGGGACCCGACGAGATGACCGAGACCCCAGAGATCGTGGCGACCGAGCCCCCGGAGACGATCGCGATTCCCGACGTGCTGCCGGTGCTGGCCCTGCGCGACACGGTGCTGTTTCCCTTCGCCATCATCCCCCTGACCATCGGCCGCGAGATCTCGGTGCGCGCCGTCGACGAGGCGATGTCCGGCGACCGGCTCATCCTGACCCTCACCCAGCGCAGCCCGCAGAACGAGGCGCCGGCTCCGGACGAGCTCTACGAGCTCGGCTGCGTCGCCCAGGTGATGCGCATGCTCAAGTTGCCCGACGGCACCGCGCGCATCCTCATCCAGGGCCTGACGCGGGCGAAGGTGGACTACTTCAGCCGCACCGAGCCCTACTACGAGGCCCGACTGACGCGGATCGAGGAGCCCGCACCCGGTCCGTCGAAGCTCGAGGCCGAGGCCTTCGTGCGCTCGATCCGCCAGGGGCTCGAGCGCGTCAGCACGATGGGCAAGACGATCTCGCCCGAGGTGCTGCTGATCGTCACCACCCTCGAGGACCCGCTGCGGCTCGCCGACCTCGCCGCTTCCAACCTCGGCCTCGAAGTGTCCGACGCGCAGCAGGTGCTCGAGACCGTCGACGCCATGCCGCGGCTGCGGCGGGTCCACGAGCTCGTCGAGCGGGAGCTCGCGCTGGCCGAGATGCAGGAGCGGCTGTCGTCGCAGGTGCGGGGCGAGATCGACCGCAACCAGCGCGAGTTCTTCCTGCGTCAGCAGCTGCGGGCGATTCAGCAGGAGCTCGGCGAGGCGGACGAGCTCGAGCGGGAGATGGTGGAGTACCGCGAGAAGGCAGCCGCCCTCGGGCTCAGCGACGAGGCCCGGGAAGCGGTCGATCGGCAGCTGCGGCGGCTCGCCACCATGCACCCCGACAGCGCCGAGTCGTCGGTGGTGCGGACCTGGCTCGACTGGATGACCACCCTGCCGTGGGCCACGGTCACCGAGGACAACCTCGACATCAAGACCGCACGGGCGATCCTCGACGAGGACCACTACAACCTCGAGAAGGTCAAGCAGCGGATCCTCGAGTTCCTGGCGGTGCGCCAGCTGCGGCCCGAAGGCAAGGGCCCGATCCTGTGTTTCGTCGGCCCGCCGGGGGTCGGCAAGACCTCGCTCGGCCGCTCGATCGCGCGCGCCCTCGGCCGCCGCTTCGTGCGCTCCTCGCTCGGCGGGGTGCGCGACGAGGCCGAAATCCGCGGCCACCGCCGGACCTACGTCGGCGCCCTCCCCGGCCGCATCATCCAGGGGCTGGTGCAGGCCGGCAGCTCGAACCCGGTCTTCATGCTCGACGAGGTCGACAAGCTCGGCGCCGACGTCCGCGGCGACCCGTCGTCGGCCCTGCTCGAGGTCCTCGACCCGGAGCAGAACGACTCCTTCCGGGACCACTACCTCGGCGTCGTCTACGATCTCTCGAAGGTGCTGTTCATCGCCACCGGCAACCTGACCGAGACCATCCAGCCCGCCTTTCTCGACCGCATGGAGGTCATCAGGCTCTCCGGCTACACCGAGGAGGAGAAGCTCGAGATCGCCCGCGGCCACCTGCTGCCGCGCCAGATCGAGGAGGCCGGCCTCGCGGGCCGCGGCCTCGACTTCACCGGCGCCGCGGTACGCCGCCTCATCACCGGCTACACCAGCGAGTCGGGCCTGCGCAACCTGGAACGCGAGATCGGTTCGGTGTGCCGCAAGGTGGCGGTGCAGGTGGCGGAGGGCCGCCGTCCCGCGCGCCGCATCACGCCCGCAACCGTCGAGCGGCTCCTCGGGCCGCCGCGCTTCCTCGACGAGCGCCCGCTGAGCGCCGATCGCATCGGCGTCGCCACCGGCCTCGCCTTCACCGCGGTCGGCGGCGACATCCTGCTCGTCGAGGCAGTCCCGCTCGCCGGCAAAGGCGGTCTCGAGCTGACCGGCTCGCTGGGCGAGGTGATGAAGGAGTCGGCGGCCGCCGCGCTCTCGCTGGTCAAGGCGCAGGCCGGCCCGCTCGGAATCGCCGACGACTGGTTCGCCGGGCACTCGCTGCACGTGCACGTGCCGGCCGGCGGGATCCCCAAGGACGGGCCCTCCGCGGGCGTCACCCTGCTCGCCGCCATGGTCTCGGCGGCCTCGGGGCGGGCGGTCCGCCACGACCTCGCCATGACCGGCGAGATCACGCTGCGCGGCGACGTGCTTGCGGTGGGCGGCGTCAAGGAGAAGGTCCTGGCCGCGATTCGCGCCGGCATCCCCGAGGTGCTGCTGCCGGCCGCCAACGAGCGCGACCTGGTCGACATCCCGAAGAGCGCCCGCCGCAAGTTGAAGTTCCGCTTCGTCACGACGGTCGACGAGGTGCTCGAGGCGGCGCTCGCATCACGTCGTTAGAACGTTGGAACGTTAAAACGTTGGAACGTTAGAACGTTCGGCTCATTCGGGAAATATGGGGTGGCCACGGCTCGAACTCGGAACTCGGAATGCCGCCCGCCCACCCATTTCGGATTTCGGATTTCCACCCACCCACCCGAACCACAGAGACACGGAGAACACAGAGAAGCCACAGAGAGACATCATGACCTCGCACCAGGGCGGTCTCCGGATGCTCTTGCGATGGGTCGAAACACCCTCTGTGCGGCTCTGTGCCCTCTGTGCCTCTGTGGTTCAATGAAACTGGATGCCGCGCAGGTTGCCTGCCACGGTCGCTGCCCTCTGACACTGAAACTGCCACTGAAACTGCCACTGAGACTGTCACTGTCAACTGGCGCAGTCACTGGACACCGATCCTGACGACTGTCGCTGTCATTCGGACGCGGACTCGGACGCGGTTCTCACCGACTTCCGCATCCCACGCAATTCCGAATGAGCCGAACGTTCAAACGTTTGCAGGCCGGCCGTCAGCCGGGTGGGCGGAAATCCGAAATCCCAAATCCCAAATCCCAAATCCGAATTCATCCATTTGTTGCCCCAAAGCTGTCCAATACCGATTCGCGGTCGCATAATTGAATGAGCGCTTGCTCAAGAACGCATTTGTCTGCTATGGTGCTTGCAGCCCTCAGTGGATCATGCGCCTTCTGGTGCTTCAGGCCCGTCTCGCATCGGATCCGATGCTCGAGCACGAGCGCCGGTGTTTCGCCGCCGCCACCGGCCACGATGAGTCTGAGCTCCACTTCTGCAACCTGGTCGAGGAGGTGCCGCGGGCGGAGGCGGTGCTGAGCCACGACGCGCTCCTCATCGGCGGTTCCGGCGATTTCTCGGTCGCCGCCCCGGACCACCCCTTCTTCGCGCCCGTCGCCGGGCTCCTGCGGACCCTTGTGCGCC
>DATIVB010000672.1:0-1912 GCA_035466375.1 Chondromyces sp. | reverse complement strand
CAGAAGCTCTTTGCCGAGCGAGGCTTCGAGTGCACCTCGGTGCGCGAGATCACGGCCGAGGCCGGCTGCAACGTGGCGTCGGTCAACTACCACTTCGGCGGCAAGGAGAACCTCTACCTCGAGGCCTTCCGGTCGCTGCTCGGGGTCCTCCGCGACCGGCGGCTCGAGGTTCTGAGCGAGCTTCTGACCCGCTCCCCGCCGCCATCTCTGGAGGAGTACGTGGAATCGTTCGCGAACGGAATGCTGGAGCCGCTGGTCGAGGACAGCCGGGGCCGCCTCTTCCTCGACTTCGTGGCGCGGGAGATGATCGCGCCGCGCCTGCCGCACGGCGTGTTCCTGGGCGAGTTCATCGATCCGCTGATGGAGCGCGCGGCGGCCGGGCTGGCGAGGTTCGGGCCGGAGGTCGAACCGGTCACGGCCCGCCTGTGCCTGATGTCGATGGTCGGCCAGCTGCTGCACGCGCTCAAGGCGCACCACCTGCAGGCCGAGCACGGGCGCAGCGACCTCGTGCCGACGCGGCTCGCCGATTACGTGGCCCACTTCGTCAGGTTCTCGGTCGGAGGGATCCAGGCCTGTGCCCTGGAGAGCTCCGGCTTCGAGCGGGAAACCGAAGCCCGAGAGGTCGTGCGATGAGCCGCCACGATGCAGTGCGCGTGATTGCGGGGTCGATCGTTGCAGTGCTCGCGGCGGGATGCACGCTGGGGCCGGACCCCGAGCGTCCGGTGACCGCCGCCGAGGCCGGCGACGCCTATGTCCATGCCGCCGAGGCGGGATCGCCGCCGCCCGAGGTGTCGCCGTGGTGGCGCGAGTTCGGCGATCACGCCACCGTCGAGCTGGTCGAGGCGGCGCTGGTCGGCAACACCGACCTGCGGGTGATGGCGGCGCGCGTGCTCGAGGCCGAGGCGGCCTTCCGCCGCGCCGGCGGCGCGCGCCTGCCGCAGGTGACCTACGGCGCCACCGGTTCGAAGCAGAGGGTCTCCTTCGTGCTGCCCGAGATCGGCCGCCGCGACATCGACTCGACGACCTACTCCTACTCGATCGGCGCCTCGTGGCAGGCCGACCTCTTCGGCCGCCTCGAGCGCACCCAGCAGTCGGCGTGGGCCGGCCTCCTGGCCGAGGAGTGGTCGCACGAGGCGGTCGTGCACGCGGTGGTCGCCGGGGTGGTGCGGGCGCGGGTGCTGGTCGCGACCGCCGGGCGCGCGCTCGAGATCAACCGGCAGATCACGGCGAGCTGGGAGTCGACCCTGCGCACCGTGGAGCGGCGCTACCGCGCAGGGCTCGCCGACGCCGTCGAGCTCTACCTCGCGCGCGAGAACTACTCCTCCGCCATGGCCTCGGAGGCCGTGATCGCCGGGGCGCTCGAGCAGGCGCGGCTCGCGCTCGACGTGCTCGTCGGCCGCAGGCCGGGCACTGGCCCGTCGCTTCCGGGCACGATGCCCGACCTGCCGTCGCTCGAGCCGGTGCCGCTCGGCCTGCCGGCGCAGCTTCTCGACCGGAGGCCCGATCTCAAGCAGGCGGAGATGCAGCTCGCCGCGGCCACCTACGGGGTCGGGGCGGCGCTCGCCAACCTCTACCCGGACCTCAGCCTCACCGCCTCCGTCGGCGAGTCCGGGGACCGCACCGCGGACCTCGATCTCGAGAACTTCGTCTTCAACATCGTCGCCAACCTGACCGGTCCGCTGTTTTCGGGCGGCCAGCGGCGCGCCGACGTGGACGCCGCCCGCGCGCGTGCGGAGCAGGCGGCCGCGGCCTACGCCGGCGAGGTGCTCGAGGCCCTGCGCGAGGTCGAGGGGGCGCTGGTCGCGGGCGAGGCCTCGAGTCGGAACTTCGAGTTCACCAGCGAGCGCGTCGCCGAGGCGCGGGCCGCCGACAGCCTCGCCAAGGAGCGCTACCAGCGCGGCGTCGGCTCCCT
>DATIVB010000671.1:0-2910 GCA_035466375.1 Chondromyces sp. | reverse complement strand
AGCGCAGCTTCTACTCGCCCACCCAGCCGGCTGCAGCAGCCTGCCTGGCGTGCCACAGCACCGTCGACGCGGCGGCCCACGCCTACGTCAACACGGCGCCCTTCGGCGAGTCGTGCGCCGCGTGCCACGGCAGCAACCGGGAGTTCTCGGTCGAGGCCGTCCACGCCCACTAGGAAACCCACGGTCACGCGACCCGCCGGCAACGGCGGGTCGCGTGCTACCTGGAAAGGATGATCGGGTATGAAAAAACTCATCACCATCCTGGTGGTCGGCGGCGCGGCGGCCGCGCTGACTCTCGCGAGCAGCGTGCCGTCGGCAGCACAGGGCAGCGATCCTTCGGAGGATTGCGCCGTCTGCCACGAGCAAATTGCAGCCGACTTCCAGCACACGGTGCACGCAGTGACCGAGCGGGGGGCGCCCTCGTGCGTCACCTGCCACGGCAACGGCGCCCGGCACATGGAGGAGGGCGGCGACCCGACCCTCATCGCCAAACCGTCGGGCCGCGACGGTGAGATCCTGTGCCTCGCCTGCCACGAGCAGAACGTCACGAGCATGTTCTCGAGCCGTTCCGTCCACTCCGATTCGTCGGTGTGGTGCGGCTCCTGCCACAGCGTCCACACCACCAAACCGTCGCAGCCGCAGCTCCTCGCCGCGGCCGCCAATGACCTCTGCGCCGACTGCCACCCGTCGGCGGCCGGTTCCTTCCGCAAGCCCTTCGGTCACAACCTCGACCGTGGGGGCCTGCAGTGCATCTCGTGCCACAACCCGCACGCCGGCGCCGGTGAGCAGAGCCTCAAGCTCGACCGCTCCGGTGACCCGCCCTGTGTCAGCTGCCACGCCGAGAAGCGTGGTCCCTTCGTCTTTCCGCACGTCTCGAACGTCACCGGGGACTGCATGAGCTGCCACGAGCCCCACGGCTCGTCGAACCCGATGGCGCTCAAACGCGCGCGGGTCGACCAGCTCTGTCTCGAGTGCCACAGCACCATCGAGGGCGGCACCCTCGGCTCGCAGCCGCCGTCGATCCACGACATGCGCAGCCCGCGGTTCCAAAACTGCACGACCTGCCACGTCATGGTCCACGGCTCCAACGCGTCGCCGCTGTTGCTGAAGTAGGGGGGATCGATGCACATCAAACACCTGTCGATCGCCGCCCTCGCCCTTCTCCTCGCCACGACTCTCGCCGCGCCCGCCTTCGCGCAGTCGACCTCCTTCGACATCGAGGTCGGCTACCAGCAGGTCGACGTCGAGGGCAACGAGGACATGTTCCGCACCCAGATCAACCAGGACGACGGCTTCGTGCTGCGCGGCTTCTCCGTCAATTACATCGATTCCTCGGGCACCGCCGGCTTCGCCGACCGCCTACGGATCGACGCGTCCGGCTTCGGCGGCAGCCCGGCCGGCCGCTTCCGCCTCGACATGGGGCTCGGCAGCACCTACCGCCTCTTCGTCTACTACCAGGAGCTGCAGTCCTTCAGCGCGCTGCCGGCCTACGCCAACCCACTGCTCGACGACGGCGTGTTCCCCGGCCAGCACACCTGGGACCGCAGCCGTGACCTGCTCGACATCCGGCTCGAGCTGCTCCCGGGCCGCACCATCACGCCGATCATCGGCTACCGCTGGAACCGCTACGAGGGCCCTGGCCGCACCACCTACAGCGTCGGTGCCGACGAGTTCCGCATCGCGTCCCAGCTCGAGGAGACCGAGCAGGAGTTCTACGCCGGCCTGACCTTCCAGACCGAGCGCATCCAGGGCACCTTCCTGCAGGGCTGGCGCGACTTCGAAGGCACGTACACCGACGGTCTCGCGCCCGGCGAGGGCGTCGGCAACAACCCCGGCACCACCATCGGGCAGGAGATCGAGCTCGACTCGTTCGGCCGCACCACCAATACCAACGCCGACACCCCGGTCACCACCTTCCACATCACCGGCCGCCTCACCGAAACCAGCCGCCTCAGCGCGTCTTACGTCCGCGCCGACTACGAGGGCGACACACGGCTGGACGAGGTGCTCTCGGGCAGCCTGGCCTCGTTCCAGATCTCGCGCTTCTTCGCCGGCCTCGACCAGTCGGTCGAGAGCCGGACCGAGAACCCCTACTGGCGCGGCGAGGTGCGGTTCGACTGGGACATCAGCCACAACGTCGGGATGCAGGTCGGCTACGAGGCCCGCGACCGCAGCCTCGAGGGCTGGTCGCTCATCACCAGCGTCTACAGCGACACGTTGAACTTCGGCGGCTTCGACCCACAGGACATCACGACCCTGGTCGAGGCCGAGACCGGCTACGAGCGCGAGGAAGGTATCGCCAACATCCGCTTCGACTTCCGCAACCTCGGCGCGTTCTCGCTGTGGGCGGAGTACGCGGTCAACGACCAGGACTTCGACGTCTCCGCCGACGTCGCGCAGATCGTGCTCCCCGGCGGTCAGGAGGGCGAGTTCGACCGCTCGATCTCGTCCTACAACCTCGGCGGCATGGTCAAGATCGGCGACAGCGCGAAGATCCTGGTCGACGTGATCGGCCAGGATGCGGACGACATCGTCATGCGCACCGACTTCAACGACCGCTTCCGCGTGCGGGGGCGGCTGGACTGGACCTTGAGCCGCCTCTTCCGGCTGCTGCTCACCGCCGAGTCGATCGACTCCGACAACGACTCGTCGGGCGTCGGCTACCAGGCCGACACCGACCACTACGCGGTCGACCTGAGCATCACGCCGACCGAGAACTTCCTGCTGCGCGGATCCTGGGACACCTACCAGACCGACACCGAGCACACTTACCGGGTGCCGCAGTCCTTCGCGATCGCGCCCTCGATCTACACCGAGGACGCCGAGCTCCTCGAGGGCAGCCTGATGTGGAAGGTCGCGCTGTTCACCCTCGACGCCGCCTACTCGACGCTCGAGAACACCGGCAGCTAC
>DATIVB010000670.1:0-1870 GCA_035466375.1 Chondromyces sp. | reverse complement strand
AAGGTCTGCAGGATCCGGTCGGCCTCGATCGAGGGGCGCAGGCGCCACAGGATCTCCCGGTGCGCCTTGTCATCCGCCACGTAGCCTTCGAGGAAGACCAGGATCCGCTCGCGCAGGCGCTCCTCGTCCATCTCGCTGTGGAACTGGGTGCCGTAGACCGGAAGGCCGGCGAGCCGAATCACCTGGTGTGGACAGCACTCGGAGCGGGCGAGCTCGAGCCAACCGGGTCCGAGCTCGGCGACCCGGTCGTTGTGCCCGAGCTGGACGTGGAAGCGGGGCGGAAAGCCCGCGAACAGGGGGTCCGAGAGCCCGTCCGGAGTGAGCGCGACGGGGAAGCTGCCGACCTCGGCCCGCTCCCTGTCCTCGATCACCCGACCACCTCCCAGGTCGGCCAGGAACTGGTGGCCCCAGCACGAGCCGAAGACCGGGCGGCCGTCCTCGATGAGGCGCGCGACGACCTCGCGGAGAGCGCTCGTGAAGGCGTGCTCCCGGGTCACCGAGAACGCACCGGCACCGCCGATGAGAACCGCGTGCGCATCCTCCACGTGCCGCCAGCTGATCTGCGGCTCGTCCACCAGGTTGATGAAGCGGACCTGCCGCCGGGCCACCCGGCAGCGCTCGAGGAAGCAGCTCTGCTCCTGTTTGAGCGAAACCAGCTCGTTGCGGACCTGGAGCAGCACGAGACGGAGTCTGGTTCGGGGTGTGGGCATCGGGTGTCGGTTTCCTCGTTCGTCCGCCGCCGGACGGTGGTCATGCAGGCCAGTGTACGCGAAACGCCTCAGTCGCCCCGGCAGAGGAGCTCGAGCTCACCGCGCCGGTGCAGGGCTGCGGCGTCCGTGTAGCCGCCGATGAAGCGATCGCCGACGAAGATCATGGGCACGGTGCGCCAGTTGCCCGCGCGTGCCGAGATCTCGCGGCGCAGCGCGGGGTCGTTGTCGACGGGAATCTCCTCGAACTCGACGCCGAGGCCCTCGAACAGGCGCTTGGCCGCGAAACAGAATCCGCACCACTGCTTGGTGTAGATGCGGACGACCGGCCTCTCGGCTGCCGAACTCAGACCCGCCATCCGTCCTTCCACTGGCGGATCACGGCGAAAACCTCGGCCTCGGAGGTCAGGCGACGGCCGGCGCGCCCCTCCGCCGCGGCGGCGACCGGCGGCTGGTCGCAGCGCAGGAAAGGATTGGTTGCGAGCTCGTCGGCGAGCTGCGATGGGACGGTGACATCGCCCGCAGTGCGGGCCGCGACGGCGTCGTCGAGCCGTTGCTCGAGCGCCCGGTTGCCGGGCTCGACCTCGCGTGCGAAACACAGGTTGGCAACAGTGTACTCGTGGGCGCAGTAGATGGCGGTCTCCGGAGGCAGGGCGGCGAGCCGGGTCAATGACGCGTGCATCTGCTCCATGGTCCCCTCGAAAACCCGTCCGCAGCCGCCGGCGAAGATCGTGTCACCGACCAGGGCGAAGTCGGGACCGACGTACGCCACGTGGCCGGCGGTGTGGCCGGGGACGTCCACCACCCGCAGGTAGAGGTCGAGGTCGGCCAGCGCCACCACCTGGTCGCCACGGACCGGGTTGTCGACGTCGGAGATCGCCTCCAGCTCGGGACCGAAGACCGGCACCGGGTGCCGTTCGACGAGCTCCCTCACGCCCCCGGTGTGGTCGCCGTGGTGGTGGGTGAGAAGAATGGCGGCGAGGTGGCTTCCGCTGCTCTCGAGGACTTCGAGAACGGGAGCGGCGTCGCCGGGGTCCACCACCGCCACCCCGCTGCGGCCGGGCGCGCCGATCATCCAGATGTAGTTGTCGGAAAACGCGGGTATCGCATCGATCGTCAGCATCGGCCCATCCTGCCAGTCCAGGGGGAGCCGAGTCAAACTC
>DATIVB010000669.1:0-2324 GCA_035466375.1 Chondromyces sp. | reverse complement strand
GCGCAACGTGGACGCGGTGCTGCGGGCCGCCGGCAGCGGCCTGCACAAGGTTGTGAAGATGACCGTCTTCATGACGGACCTCGGCGACTTCAAGGCGATGAACGGGGTCTACGCCGAGTTCTTCCCGTCCGACCCGCCGGCACGCTCGGCGTTTCAGGTCGTGGCCCTGCCGCTCGGCGTGCAGATCGAGATCGAGGCCGTCGCGCTCGCAGAGTAGCGCATGCTCGAATGAGAAATCAGGAATTAGGAATGAGGAATTAGGAATGCCGCCCGCCCGCCCATTTCGGATTTCGGATTTCGGATTTCGGATTTTCCACCCACCCTCCCGTTCTCTGGGGGGGAGGTCGGGAATTCCTAATTCCTAATTCCTAATTCCCGATTCCTAAATCCTAATTCCAGTTTCGTTGTTATCATCGTCCGGTTGCGTCTTGAAGGGGTCAGTGTGCACGAATCCATCGATTATGCGGAGGTGGGGCTCAAGGTCGGCCTCGAGGTCCACCAGCAGCTCCTGACCGAAAAGAAGATGTTCTGCCACTGCCCGGCGGGGCTCTACACCCGGACCCACGACGGCTCGGTGCTGCGCCACATGCGGCCGACTCTGTCCGAGCTCGGCGAGTACGACGGCACCGCGCTGATGGAGTTCAAGACCCGCAAGAACATCGTCTACCTGCTCCACCGCTCCAACGTCTGCACTTACGAGATGGACGACACGCCGCCCTTCATCGTCAACCCGCAGGCGGTGGACATCGCCATCGAGCAGTGTCTGATGCTGGGCTGCGACATCATCGACGAGGTCCACATCGCCCGCAAGCAGTACCTTGACGGCTCCATCCCCACCGGCTTCCAGCGCACCGCCATCGTCGGCGTCAACGGCCGGCTGCCGTTTCGCGGCCGCGAGCTCTCGATCACCCAGGTCAGCGTCGAGGAGGACTCGTGCCGCGAGGTCTCCGACCGCGGCCACCTCATCGTCTGGCGCACCGACCGGCTCGGCATGCCGTTGATCGAGACCGTGACCGGGCCCGACCTCCGCACACCCGAGGAGGTCGAGGAGGCCATCCTGCTCATCGGGCGCGTCTGCCGCTCCACCGGCCACGTCCGGGTCGGCCTCGGGGCCAGCCGCCAGGACGTCAACGTCTCGGTGCGCGGCGGCCGCCGGGTCGAGATCAAGGGCGTGCCCAAGGCCGGCTGGGCGCCGCGCCTGGTGCACGGCGAGGCGGTGCGCCAGGTCAACCTGCTGCGGCTCGCTGCGGAGCTGAAGGGGCGCGGGATCGGCGCCGCCTCCGAGCTTCGGATCGAGCACCGCGACATCACCGAGGCTGCCGCGTCCTGCGGGATCGAGCTGCTCAGCGCTGCGACGTTCGAGCGCTTCCTCGACGCCGGCGACCGGCGGCCCGGCTTCGAGCGCGGCGCGGGCCCGTTCTGCGTGCGGGCGGTCCGGCTCGCCGGGCTCGCCGGCACGCTCGCCTGGCCGACCCAGCCCGGGCGCTGCTTTGCCGACGAGCTGCGCGGCCGCGTCCGGGTGATCGCCGCCCTCGACCAGGCGCCGGTCCTCCTCGACTCGGAGGCCTGGCCGGCCGACGCGATGGGCGCTCTCGAGACGCTGCGGGGCGCCGCAGGCTGCGCTCCCGAGGACGGACTGGTGGTGGTGTGGGGCGCGCTGGAGGACACCTTGACCGGCGCCGAGGAGGTTCGCCTGCGCTACGTCGATGCCCTCGACGGCGTGCCGCACGAGACCCGGCAGCCCTTTGCGGACGGCAGCACCGACTTCGAGCGCATCCTGCCGGGGCCCGACCGCATGTACCCCGACACCGACAGCCCGGCGCAGCGGATCACCCGCGAGCGGGTGGAAGCTCTCGCGGCGCCGCTGCCGGAGCCCCCGTGGTCGCGGGAGGCGCGGTACGCTGCGGCGGGCGTCCCGGACACGGTGACCCACTACCTGATCCGGCGCGGGGGCGCGCGCCTGGCCGACCTCGTGGTGTCGGAAAGCGGCGCCGACCTCCGCCGCGCCTGCTTTTTCTTCGGCGAGCGGCTCAAGGGGCTGCGCCGTAAGGGGCTGGCGGTCGATCGCGTGCCCGACCGGGCCTGGATCGACCTGTTCGCGCTCGGCGAGGTGCGGCCGGTGGTCTGGGAGGCCTGGCGCGACCTCGTGGAGTGGATCGTCGAGCATCCAGAGAGCGACGTCTTCGAGGACGCCGCGCTGGCCGGAATCGGCATCGAGCCGAAGGACTGGCGCGAGACGGTGGCGGCGGCGGCAGCGTCGCCGGCTTCCGGCAACGACCCGGAGAACCACGAGCAGAGGTTCCGATTTTTGATGGGCCGGCTGA
>DATIVB010000668.1:0-2665 GCA_035466375.1 Chondromyces sp. | reverse complement strand
AACGGCGCCCGCCTCGCGGTTCTCATCCACCACACCGACGCCGAGCGCGAGTGGGCCTACGACCGCGACTCCCACATCGGCCGCCTCGACCGAGGCCTCGACGAAGCTGCCGACCGCGGCTGGGTGGTGGTGGACATGAAGCAGGACTGGCACACGGTCTTTCCCTGAGAGCCGTCACGTGTCGTCTGCGGCGGCGTCCAGGCACAGCGCCGGCATTGACAGGTGCGATCGCCGCACGTAACTTAGTGTTGCACGTGATACTGTGCTGATGGTGGGGTGCCCCGGATGAAGTCCAACATTACGCTCAAGGTCGATGCCGAGCTGGTGCGCGAGGCCAAGGTGCTGGCCGCGCAGCGGGGCACGTCGGTGAGCCGTCTGCTCGCAGATCATCTCGAGCAACTTATCCGCCGTGAGCGGGCCTACGAGGCCAGCATGCGGCGCGCCCTGGATCGCCTCGAGAAGGGGCTGGACCTCGAGTGGACGCCGCCGGCGGACCGTGGTGAGCTCCATGAGCGATAGGTACTTCGTGGACACAAACATCCTGGTGTACGCCCACGATCGCGACAGCGGCCGGCGCCACGAGCTTTCGAAGGCGCTCGTGAAAGAGTTGTGGGAGCAGCGGTCGGGTGTGCTCAGCACGCAGGTGCTGCAGGAGCTCTACGTCAACCTGCGCCGGAAGGCTGCGCGGCCCCTCGATGTCGCGACGGCACGACAGCTTGTCGAGGACTACCTGAGCTGGAAGGTCGTGGTCAATGACGGCGCTGCGGTGCTGCGCGCCATCGATCTCGAGGAACGCTACTCGCTGTCGTTCTGGGATGCCCTGATCATCGATGCCGCGCACAACGCGGGTGCGACGATGGTCTATTCGGAAGACCTCGGCCACGGCCAGCGTTACGGCGGAATCGAGGTCCGCAACCCCTTTGCCTGAGAGCACCGGTTTCGGACCGGTGGAACCTCTGAAAGGCCCCCATCGTGTCGCAGACGCCTGAAGGAACTGTTCGAAGCGAGATGGGCGAGGCCCAGGTGCCGCTCGGACGGCTGCTGGCGCTGGCGAAGCCGGAGTGGCGGCGCCTGACGGTGGCGACGGTCTTCCTGCTCATCGGCGGCGCGGCGAGTCTCGCCTACCCGCAGGTCGTGCGGGTGCTCATCGACGCCGCCCTCGAGAGCGGCGCCGCGACCATCAACCGCGCCGCGGTTGTGATGGCCGGGATCTTCGCCGTCCAGGCGGTGGCGGCGGCGCTGCGCTACTACCTCTTCTCCATCGCCGGCGAGCGCATCGTCACCCGCTTGCGCGAGAGCATCTACCGCGCGGTCGTCGAGCAGGAGATCGCGTTCTTCGACGCCCGCCGCACCGGTGAGCTCACCAGCCGCCTCACCACCGATGCCACCGTCGTCCAGAACACGGTCAGCGTCAACCTCTCGATGGGCCTGCGCAATCTGGTGATGGCGGTCGGCGGGCTCGCGCTGCTGGCTGTGTCGTCGCCTTTTCTGACCGCGATCATGCTCGCCGTGGTGCCGCCGGTGGCCATCGGCGGAGTGGTCGCCGGCCGCCGGCTCGCCAAGCTGAGCCGCGCCACCCAGGACGCACTGGCCCGCGCCAACGAGGCTGCTGAAGAGACGATCGCGGGCATCCGAACCGTCCGCGCCTTCGCCCGCGAGGCGGCCGAGGCGGAGCGCTACGGCCGCCGCATCTGGGCCTCATTCGCAGTGGCACGCCGCCGCATCCGCACCGTGGCGGTCTTCATCGCCTGTGCCACAGTCGGTGCCTTTGGCTCGGTGTCGGCGGTGCTGTGGTTCGGCGGCCGCATGGTGATGGACGGCGACATGACGGTGGGTGCGCTGGCATCCTTCATCCTCTACACCCTGATCGTCGCGATGTCGCTGAGCGCGCTGGCCGACCTGTGGTCGGACTTCGCCCGCGCCCGCGGCGCTTCGGAGCGGGTCTTCGAGCTCATCGACCGCCGTCCGACCGTGGATGCCGGCGGCGGCGCGCGGCTCGCGCGGGTTCAGGGACGGGTCGAGTTCGAAGGTGTCGGCTTCGCCTATCCCGTGCGGCCCGAGGTGCGGGTGCTCGACGAAGTCAACCTGTGCCTCGACCCCGGGAGGGTGGTGGCCCTGGTCGGTCCATCGGGGGCCGGGAAGTCGACCATCGCCGCCCTGTTGCTGCGCCTGTACGATCCTGACCGGGGCGCGATCCGCCTCGACGGCCGCGACCTCCGCGAGCTCGATGCCCGCTGGTACCGCGAGTGCATTGGCACGGTCGCCCAGGAACCGGTGCTGTTCTCGACCTCCGTCGCCGCCAACATCCGCTACGGCCGGCCGGAGGCCTCGGACGACGAGGTGGAGGCGGCGGCCCGCGCGGCCAACGCGCACGATTTCATTGCCGTCCTGCCCGAGGGCTACGCCACCGAGGTCGGCGAGCGCGGGGTGCGTCTCTCCGGCGGCCAGAAGCAACGGGTAGCCATCGCCCGCGCCTTGCTCAAGGACCCGCCGATCCTGCTCCTCGACGAGGCCACCTCGTCGCTCGACGCCGAGTCCGAGTCCTTGGTCCAGGACGCCCTCGAGCGGCTCATGGCCCGCCGCACCAGCCTGGTCATCGCCCACCGGCTGTCCACCGTGCGCAACGCCGACCGGGTGGTGGTGCTCGACGGCGGCCGCGTCATCG
>DATIVB010000667.1:0-6729 GCA_035466375.1 Chondromyces sp. | reverse complement strand
CGAGCCTTGCTAGTGCTTTCGGCGTTGTGTTTTGTTGCGGGAACAGCCCTGGTCGCGCATGGACAACGTGAGGGAGAGAACGGCCAGCCTGTCGCCCTTCCGTCCTTTTCGTTCGACATCGTTGTCGGGCCGGCGACGGGTGCCATCCACATTCCGCCGGCCGATCCGCCGTCGAAACCCTACCAGGCGGTCGTGACCGTTCAGGAGTCGTGGGTTTATGAGGGTCGACTGAAGAGCAGTACGGGGCGGCGTTTCATCAGCAGCGCCGTGTATGCAGGCGGCAAGGAGGCGGTGTCGGGCAGTCTCGGGTCCTTCGAGATGAACATGACGGTCGAGATCGACTCGGAGGGTGAGAGAGCCGAAGTGGCGGTGGACGTCGTTCGTGAAGAGGACGACCTGGTGGTTGCCAGCCACCGGTTCGTAGCCCACCTCCCGGCCTCGCAGCTGGGGCGGTAGCGATCGCTGAGGGCGTTTTCCTGCACCGCCGAGCACCATCGTTCAAACGTTCGAACGTTCAACGTTAGAACGTTCCCACCCGCCCGGCAGCCGGGACGGCTGCCCCACAAATTTGCCCGGCGGGGCGACCGCGGCATGGCCACCTCTGGGTCGTCCACACCGGTTGATTCGAAGTTCATTGAACCACAGAGGCACAGAGGGCACAGAGCCGCACAGAGGGTTCTCCGACCCATCGCAGGAATATCCAGAGATCATCGTGTTGCGAGGTCATGATGTCTCTCTGTGGCTTCTCTGTGTTCTCCGTGCCTCTGTGGTTCGGGTGGGTGGGCGGAAAATCCGAAATCCGAAATCCGAAATCCAAGACCCCCGGGCCTCGAACGACCCGGGGGGGCGGGTAAAAATCCGAAATCCGAAATCCGAAATCCGAAATTCAAGACCCCCCCGGCCACATCCGACCGGGGGGTGGGCGGAAATTCCTAATTCCTAATTCCTAATTCCTCATTCCGAATTCATCATTCTGCTTTCCACTCCGGCAAACGCCCCGGCGTCCACGGCGCGCCCGCCGCCTCGAGCCGGCCTTCGAATGCCTCGAGGTCCGAAGCCAGGGCCTTCAGGCGATCGAGCTCGGCGGTGAAGGCCTCCGCGGCCCACTCGTAGTCCTGCTCGTGGGTCCGGGTGGGCGCCGCGGTGCTGTCCCACAGCGAGCCGACGATGCGGTTGACGCGCTCGGAGATGGACGGCGGCAGGAAGACGTTGCGCTTCTCCTTCGTCTCGTCGCCGCGCAGCTGCACCAGGATGTCGGCGAGCTCGGTCTGCAGCCGCTGAGACTCGGCGAGCAGCGCGGTGTCGGCACCGGGCGTGTCGTAGAGCGCGCTGCGGGTGTAGGTGAGCCGCTCCTCGGCCTCGCCCGCCCACTTGAGGGCGCCGCGCACCGCCCGCTCCAGCCGCGCCGTCTTGAGCTCGAAGACGAGGGCCGCGGACGGGTCGTCGGCGGCGAAGGTGTTGAGCTCGAGAGCGACGACCTCGAAGCTCTGCGGACCGGCGAGGTCGGTGACGACGCCGTCCACCACCTTCGACAGGGTGATGGAGTAGGTCCCCGGCG
The DNA here is from genome assembly GCA_035466375.1 of Chondromyces sp. Classification (GTDB taxonomy): domain Bacteria; phylum Acidobacteriota; class Thermoanaerobaculia; order Thermoanaerobaculales; family Sulfomarinibacteraceae; genus Sulfomarinibacter. Next base: position 5,171 of record DATIVB010000667.1, on the reverse strand, counting down.
CGGCCAGGGGCCCCGTCGGCTTGCGGTCCCACGGGTTGCGCTCGACCTTCTCCAGCGAGACCGGCCTGGCGCTCGGCCAGCGAAGGTCCCAGTTGACGCGGTGCAGGCCCTTGGCGGTCTTGCCCTCGACGCGGCGGACCACCTCGCCGTCGGCGGCGCGCACCGTGAGCACGATCTTGGGCTCGATCTCCTCCTCTTCGGCCCGCAGCTCATCGAAGGTGGGGATCCGCGGCGTCTCGCCGGCCTCGATGGCCTTCTTCTCGGCCTCGATGCGGCGAGCGGCCCGGGTCTCGAGGGCCTCCTCCAGGTAGTATGTGAAGGTGGCGCCGAACGGCGGGTTGTCGGCGGTGAAGAAGGTGGCCCCGCGGTCGACCACCCGCGAGCTCATTTCCACGAAACGCAGGGCGTCCGCGGTCGGGAACAGGATGACGTCCTGTTCCAGGGTCTCCTCCGACACCTGGCGCAGGCTCGAGTAGTCGTCGAGGATGTAGAAGCCGCGGCCGAAGGTGCCGAGCACGAGGTCGGTCTCGCCGCGGTGGATGTCGATGTCGCGCACCTGGATGGTGGGCAGGCCGCCCTTGAGGCGCACCCAGTGGGCGCCCTCGTCGACCGTGAAGTAGACGCCGAACTCGCATCCCGCGAACAGCAGCTCGGGCTTGACGTGGTCCTGCATCAGGGACCACACGACCTCGCGGTCGGGGAGATCGCCGGCAATCGAGCTCCAGGTGCGGCCGCGGTCGCGGCTGACGAAGGCGTAGGGCTTGAAGTCGCCCTGCTTGAAGTCCGTGAAGGCTGCGTACACGGTGTCCGGATCGTGCAGCGAGGCCTCGAGCCGGGTGACGTAGGCGAGCTCCGCCACGCCGCCGACCCGTTCCACCTTCCGCCAGTTGGCGCCGCCATCCTCGCTGATCTGGATCAGGCCGTCGTCGGTACCGACGTAGAGCAGGCCCTCGACCAGAGGCGACTCCGACAGCGAGACGATGTTGCCGTAATCGGAGGTCGACATGTTCTTGGCGACCGCGTCGATCGACTGGATCTTCCCGAAGACCGGGAGCTGGTCGCGGTCGAGCTGGCGGGAGAGGTCGGGGCTGACCGGGGTCCAGGAGTTGCCGCGGTCGTCCGAGCGGTAGAGCCGCTGCGACGCGAAGTAGAGTCGGGTCGGCGAGTGCGGGCTGATGATCAGGGGGGAGTCCCAGTTCCAGCGGTCGGCCGCCTCGCCCGGCGCCTCCTGCGGCTGGATGTCGAGGGTCTCACCGCTCGGGCGGTCGTAGCGGACCAGGCCGCCGTACTGCCACTGGCTGTAGACGATGTCTGGGTTGGTCGGGTCGACGACGGTCTCGTAGCCGTCGCCGCCGACGGTGATGAACCAGTCCTCGTTGGAGATGCCGGAGCTGTACAGCGTGCGCGACGGGCCGCCCATGGAGTTGTTGTCCTGGGTTCCGCCGTAGACGTAGTAGAAGGGCTTCGAGGTGTCCACCGACACCCGATAGAACTGGGTGATGGGGAGGTTCTCGAAGAAGCGGTAGTCGGCGCCGCGGTTGAAGGTCTCGTAGAGGCCGCCGTCGCAGCCGACGATCAGGTGGTCGGTGTCCTCGGGGTCGATCCACAGGGCGTGGTTGTCGACGTGCTTCTTCTTCTCGCCGACCCGCTTGAAGGTCTTGCCGCCGTCGAGGGTGATGTGCATGAAGGTGTCCATGGCGTACACCCGGTCGACGTCCGCGGGATCGGCGAAGATCTCGTTGTAGTACTGCGGGCTGCCCGAGACGTAGTCGGACATCTTCTCCCAGCTCTCGCCCCGGTCGGTGGAGCGATAGAAGCCGCCCGCGTCGCGCTGCGCCTCGATGACGGCGTACACCACGTCCGGGTCGGCGGGCGAGACGTCCATGCCGATCTTTCCCATGTCGACCTTGGGCAGGCCCTCGGTGAGCTTGCGCCAGGTGGCGCCGGCGTCGGTGGACTTGTAGATCGCCGACTCGGGGCCGCCGTTGACCAGCGTCCACACGTGGCGGCGGCGCTGGTAGGCCGGCGCGTAGATCACGTCCGGGTCGCGCGGGTCGAGGTGCACCTCGTTGATGCCGGTGTCGTCCGAGACGTGGAGCACGCGCTCCCAGGTGGCGCCGCCGTCGGTGGTCTTGTAGAGTCCGCGCTCGCCGCCCGTATTCCACAGCGGGCCCTGGGCGGCCACGTAGACGACGTTCGAGTCGCGCGGGTCGACGGCGATCATGCCGATGTGCTCGGAGGTTTCGAGGCCGACGTTCTCCCAGTTCCGGCCGCCGTCGAGGCTCTTGTAGACGCCGTCGCCGAAGGCCACCGAGCGCTGGCTGTTGTTCTCGCCGGTGCCGACCCAGACCACGTTGGGGTTCGCCGGGTCGAGAGTGACGCAGCCGATCGAGTAGGAGCCTTCCGTGTCGAAGATGGGCTCCCAGAGGGTGCCGGCGGTCTCGGTCTTCCACAGCCCGCCGGAGGCGGTCGCGACGTACATGATCTTGGGCTGCTGCGGATGGACGGCGACGTCGCTGACCCGCCCCGAGTTGATGGCGGGTCCGATGTTCCGGAACTCCAGGCCCGCGAAGGTGCCCGCCGACATGGCCTTCTCGTCCTCCGGAGCGGGCTCTTCGACGGCCTTCTTCTTCGCGAGCGCCGGGCTCGCCACCAGGGCCAGGGCCACGAGCAGGATCCACAACCGATTCATCGTCCTTCCCTCCTTCGATGCTGTGGCCCGGGCGATCCGCGACGGGCCCGTCCGTTTGTTGTAGCACGGCCGCTCCGGCCGGCCGCGGCCTTCTCAGAACGGCAGCTCCGTCGCCGCCTCCTCGGGCTGCTCGAGCAGGAACTGCTCGGGTCGCGCCCGCAGCACCTCGCGCAGCCAGCTCTCCGGGTACCCCCGCTCGACCTCGTCCCCTTTGCCGGCCACGTAGCCGTCGTTGTAGGTGGTGAGCAGCTCTTCGCCGAGCTCGCGCCAGCGCCGCACCACCTCCTCCGCCTGGCCGACCGAGTACTGGGTGAGGTAGTCCGCGAGCAGCTTCGGGTCGGCCTCGGCGAGGGCGAGTGCGGTCTTCTCGATGACCGGCTGCAGGGCGAAGAACCGCCCTTCGAGCTCCCGCTGCACCGCCTGGATGTCTTCGACCATGTAGGAGTACTTGAGGTTGGCGATGTTGGCGACGAAGTTGAAGACCCACCACGCCGAGTCCCACGAGAAGCGGTCGAGGCGGCCGACGGTGAACGACTCCGGCAGGCGGGTGATGCCCGCGTACAGCGGCACGTAGACCGAGGTGAAGGTGTCGTCGAGGCCGTACCAGTACACCCCGCCGATCGGGTCGGGCAGCCACGACCGCGACTGCGAGACGAAGCTGAAGCCCGTCTGTTGGGTCGAGATGGGGCGCTCCCAGGAGTAGGTGGTGCCGTCGACCTCCCAGGTCATCGGCCGCCAGCGGTTGGGGCTGCCGAAGGGGCCGGCGTCGAGGCCTCTGGTCATGTCGAAGTCGGTGCCCTCGTAGTGGTCGCGCATCAGGGCCATCACGTCGGCCACCGACAGCTTGCGGTCGGGGGTGATCCACAGCGGGTACGGTTCGGCCCCGGGCGCGCCGCGGTGGTAGTCGGCCGGCAGCTCGAGCGACGGCGCCGCCCTGCGGAAGATACTCCACACCCGGGTCGCGGTGTAGCGCCGCGACTGCACGGTCGGCTCGTCGTAGGCGTCGGCGAAGCTGAAGGGCACTCCGGCCGCCGGGTCGAAGTAGCCGCGTTCGACGGCGAAGGTCACCACGTTGGGCGAGTACCGGCAGTTGTCGGGGTCGTCGAGGGGGAACTCGCGGACCCGCAGCCCGTTGGCGTAGGCCGAGATGGAACCGTCGGGCACCCGGCGAGCCACCCACACCGCACCCTCGCCGCCGGGGCCGGTGCCCACCATCTCCATCAGCCACACCTCCTCGGGGTCGGCGATGGAGAAGGACTCGGCGGTGGAGCGGTAGCCGTGCGCCGCCACCAGCGAGCCCATGACCTCGATCGCCTCTCGCGCGGTGCGGGCGCGCTGCAGGGCGAGCTGCATCAGGTCCCAGTAGTGCAGCAGCCCGTCCGGGTTCTCGAGCTCCTCGCGGCCGGTGGTCGTGGTTTCGCTGATGGCGAGCTGGTGCTCGTTCATCAGTCCGACCACGGCGTAGGTGTGCGGCACCTGGGGGATCACCCCGCGCACCTTCCCCGACCAGTCGGTGATCTCGAGCTGGCTGCCGAACTCGTGGTCGGCGGCCTCCATTCTCCGCAGCCGCGGGTGGAAGCGGCCGTCGCAGGCGTAGGTGATGATCACCGAGCCGTCCGCCGACGCGCCCTTGCTGACCAGGATGTTGGTGCAGGCCGAGACCTGTGGGTCGGCCGCTGCCAGGAGCGTCACCACGCACACGGCCACGGCACCTGAGAACTTGAGAAAGCGTAGCATTGGAGCCCTCCCCTCCGAATCGTGATGGTAGCACCCGAGAAAATCCTCAGTTCTCGGTTCTCAATTTTGAATTCCCCTCCACCCTCCCGTGTCTTGTGGGGGTGGGTGGGAATTCAAAATTGAGAATTCAGAATTGAGAACCCAGATCGGCACGGTCCGACCCCGATTCGTGTACGATCCGTACATCACGAATCAGGGAGTCGGCCATGCGTTGGAAGAGCGGACGGCGGAGTCAGAATGTCGAGGACCGGCGCGGGATGCGGGTCGGGCGCGGTGCGGCAGTCGGCGGCGTCGGCTTCTTGATCATCGCCGTGATCTACCTTCTCCTCGGCGGTGACCCTGCGCAGCTCGTGGAGCAGATGCCCTCGGCCGGCGGGCCGTCGGCCTCCGTGAGCACCGGCCCGCCGCCGCCCGGCCAGGAGGAGCTGGCGGACTTCGTGTCGGTGGTGCTGGCCGACACCGAGGACACCTGGAACCCCATCTTCGCCGCGGCCGGCCGGAGCTACGAGGAGCCGCAGCTGGTCCTGTTCTCCGGCCAGGTCCAATCGGCGTGCGGGATCGCGGGCGCCGCCATGGGGCCCTTCTACTGTCCTGGGGACCACAAGGTCTACATCGACCTCAGTTTCTACGACGAGCTCAAGCGGCGCTTCCGGGCGCCGGGCGACTTCGCCCAGGCCTACGTCATCGCGCACGAGGTGGGCCACCACGTCCAGAACCTGCTCGGCATCAGCCGGGAGGTCCA
>DATIVB010000666.1:0-2825 GCA_035466375.1 Chondromyces sp. | reverse complement strand
GCCAGTGTAGCGCGGGAGGGGTCGTGGGTGCCGGAACCTGCGATGTGTTGCGACCCGCGACGATCGTGCGCCACACCGGGATCCCGCCGTCGCCTGGCGTCATCCGAACGACCCGCGAGAAAAATGAGCGGCCCGCGGGTGGCCGCGGGCCGCTCGGGTGCGTTGCGGGAGGGTGGTCCGCGCCGCTTACTTACTTCTTGCCGCCCTTCTTGGGCTTCTTGCCCTCGGGCTTGGGATCCTCGCCCTGCTCCTTGTCCGCCTGGGCCCTGAAGTTGAAGGGATCCTCCTCGCCCTCGAGTACCGCCGTCGGCGGATCGACATCGGAGGCGAAGCAGTACCTGGCGTGCTTGCCGTGGTCGTGGGTGCAGAAGACCACGAACTTGACGTCCATGCCGGGGCAGCGCGGCGAGTTGCCGAGGTTGTCCTCGTCGCAGCCGTCAAGGTCGTTGCCGTGGCCCTTGTTGTGGTCCTGGGAGTCGACGATGTAGTAGTACTCGCCCTCCGCGGCGTTGGGGTAGCCCTCGCCCCAGAACTCGTCCGGAGTCGGGATGTAGCGGCCGTTGCCGAGGTCGAAGGCGACCGCCTTCATGCCGTTGAGCTCGGCCTTGCAGCTCTGCACCTTGGCCTTCTCGAACTCGTTGTAGACCGCCGGGATGACGACCCCGGAGACGACCGTGATGACGACAACGGTCACCATCGCCTCGAGCACCGTGAATCCTGCCTGGCGGCGGGCCTTCTTGATGGATCGGATGATGCGGGTTGGTGTGTGGACGTTCATGATAGCCTCCCGCCGCAGGCTTCAGCAAGTCCAATGCCAACTTTCGGAGCGTTCACATTGCAGACAGTAGGAGAGTGGGTGTTTTGATTCGATACACAACTGTCCCACGGCCTGTCCCGCTCGGTCCTGCCCGCCGTGCCGCAAGCAAGGCTCCCGCCGCCGCCCAGGGCCCGCCGCGCTGCGGTAGAATCTGTCTCCGCGGAGGTTGCCTTGGGAATCGCCGAACGTCATTGCAGCGCCGTCCCGAGTGGGCGGAGGTTCGCAATCCTGGGGTTTCTGACCGTGCTGTTCCTGGCCGTACCGGGGCGCGTCCCCGGGGCCGAGCCGCGCCCCTCGATCCTCGTCATCACCGTCGACGCCCTCCGGGCCGACCGGCTCGGCAGCTACGCCTACGACCGGGACACCTCGCCGAACATCGATCGTCTGCTCGATCGCGGGGTGCGCTTCGAGCGGGCATGGACGCCCGAACCACTCACCGGTCCGGCCATGTGCTCGATGGTCACCGGGCTGTATCCGCACCAGCACGGCGCGTCGCGCAACGGCCTGCGGATGCAGTCGGGCCTCGACTCGATGCCCAGGATCCTCGCCCGCCACGGATACGCGACCGCCGCGGTGGTCGGCACCTGGACGCTCAAGGACAATCTCACCCTGCTGGGCGAGCACTTCGGGACCTACAGCGAGCGCCTCGACCGCAAGCGGTGGTTCGGGCTCATCAACGGCGAGGCCACGGGCGAGGACGTGACCGATGACGCGCTCGAGTGGCTCGAAGCCAGCCGCGCAAAGCAAGCGGAGAAACCTTTCTTCCTTTGGGTCCACTACATCGAGCCGCACGCGCCGTACCGGTTCCAGGAGCGCTTTGCTGAGCGTCTCGGGCTCGACGCCGGCCGCCCCACGAAGAGCGACCGCTACGACACCGAGATCGCCGCGGTCGACCACGCCATCGGCCGGTTGCTCGAAGGCGTCCGAGCCGGGGTGCCGGAGGACGAGCTCATCGTGGTCTTCACTGCCGATCACGGCGAGAGCCTCGGCGAGCACGACTACTGGGGCCACGGCCGCAATCTCCACGAGCCGAACCTGCGGATCCCCCTCGGGATCGTATGGCCGGGACACATCCCGCCGGCCGCGCTCCGGTCGCAGGCGACCCTCCTCGACCTCGCGCCGACCCTGCTCGAGCTCGCCGGTGCCGCGGTGCCCGACGGCCTTCCCGGCGCGAGCTGGGCCGCCGCCGTCCGCGGCGGCGAGGCTCTCGAGGAGCGCCTGCACTGCTACCAGGCGCATCGCGGCGCGGTCCACGGCGCCTCCCACGACAGCGACCGCAAGCGCTCCAAAGGCCTGCTGGCGGTCGGCATCATCGAGGCCGATCGGAAGGAGATCCTCCGGGTGGCGGGGGACGAGCACCTGGTCTTCGACCTCGGCGCCGACGAGGGCGAGCTCACGAACCTGAACCGCGCGGACGAGCAGCCTTCACGCGAGCTGCTCATGTGCCTCGGCGAAGTCTCCGAGGGCCTCGGCAGCCTCGATCGCCTGGCAACCCAGAAGCTCGACGACGAGACCGTCGAGCGCCTCAAGGCGCTGGGTTATCTGGAGTGACGCGGCGGACCGGAGCGGCGCCGGCGTCGCGAGCCCGCCGCACTCGGCGGCCGAGCCGTAAGGGAATCTCAATCGCATTATAATCACCGGGAGGCGACGGGCGCGCCGATTCCGGACCCGCGGGTGGCGCCTGACCTCGCCGGGGGCCATATTGGGACGTAGTGAGGAGGCGACCGATGCTCAAACGACAGAAGATCGCCGGCACCAAGATCGTCAAGCTGAGCTTCGTCCTTGCCGGGGATGATCCGCGCCTCCCGGCCGCCGTGGTCGGCGATTTCAACGACTGGGACGAAACGGCCGATCCGCTGCGCCGCCGCAGCAACGGGACGGCGAGCGCCGTCGTTTCGCTCGAAGCCGGCAGGGCCTACAGGTTCCGCTACCGCAGCGCGAGCGGCGCCTGGTTCAACGACGACGCAGCGGACGCCTACGAGCCCAACGCGCACGGCTCCACCGACTG
>DATIVB010000665.1:0-2502 GCA_035466375.1 Chondromyces sp. | reverse complement strand
CGAGATCGTCATCCCGCGGGTCGTGGAGGAGGCGAGCACGCGCACCGTCCTGACGCTGGAGTACGTCGGCGGGATCGCCCCCTCGGACGCGTGCGGCGGAGGTTACGACCAGGCGCTCCGGGATCGGTGGGGGGCGGTGCTGGCCGAGTTCCTGCTGCGCGGCCTCCTGGTGCACCGCTTTCTCCACGCCGACCCCAACCTCGCCAACTTCGCCTTCCTCGACGACGGGCGGGTGGTGGTCTACGACTTCGGCAGCGTCAAGCGGGTGCCCGGGGACATCGCCGTCCGCTACGCCGAGCTGCTGGTGGCGACGGCTTTCGGCCGCGGCGGCGACATCCCGGGCATCCTGACCAGAATGGGCATTCACATGAAGGACGGCACGCCGATGCCGCCGGAAACGGTCGAGCCGTACCTCGAGCTCTTCGGCAAGGTGCTGCGGCCGTCACCGCCCTACACCTTCGGCGAGGACCCCGAGATCTATCGGCGCGTGTTCGCGATCGGCATGGACAACTGGCAGTACTCGATGGACATGCAGTTTCCCGAGGACGCGATCTTCATCAACCGCGCCCTCGGGGGACACTTCGGCAACCTGGCGCGGCTCGGTTCGAGCGGACCCTGGCGGGAGCTGGTCCTGCGTTACGCGGCCCTGGCCGGAGTCCATTTTCCGGACGGATGACGGCAGGAGTCGTCACCGGGAGCAGGGAGTTCTGAGAAGGCCGGTCTCCGCGACAGCGTGAGATTCGGTGCGTGCGACGTCCTTCTGCGGGGCCGTCAGGCCCAAGGAGAGTGAGACCGGCCTCCCCAGCCCTCCCGGACAACCTCAGTCTATCGCATCGACCGGCGGCGACGTGCCGGTCCGGTCGGCGCGCGCGACTACTCGAGGGCCGGCGCCGGGCTCTGCGCCGCCTTCAGCTGATCGATCTGCTCCTGCAGCCGGGCGTTGATGAGCCGCTGCTCGGAGAGCTCCTCGCGGACGGCGGCGAGCTCGTAGCGGGTGGACTTGTTGAAGTCGGTGTTGCCGCTCACCACGGTGTTGGCGCGGATGGTGTTGAAGAGAATCGTCACCAGCATGAACAGGAGCACGATCGGGAGCATCTTCCGGCTTCGGTCCTCGGTCACGGGCGCCTCCTTTGCCGTCACGTTCGGCCCTCCAGACTGTCCCTCTCATCATACCCCGTGATGGAGGCTGGAGGCGAGGCATCACATCGGGCTGCCGCACGGCACCCGCTGGCCGACGAGCTCCAGGTACTGGCGGGCGACCTCCTTGAGGACCGAAAGGCGGGCCGGGTCCGGGTCGTCGGTGCTGGGGTCCCAGGTCCGCACCTCCACCCACACCGACTCGACGGCCCCGGGCTGCATGGATGGCGTTCTGCGAATGGTGGCGGACAGCTCGATCGGCGCCCCGTAGATGTCGGCCGCGATCCGGCCGTCGATGACGCCGGCGTTCTGGTTGGCGTTGACGACCCTGGCGTCGAGGCGAACCATGGCGGACTGCGCGGCGACCCAGAGGCTGCTGTAGCTGGCCTCGCACTGCTGCCGCAGGCTCGGCGTCGCGGTGTGCGACGAGGCGCAGGCGAACGACACGATGGACAGGACGATCGCGGCGAGCGGACGCATGCGGACACCTCCCGAGGGAACTCGACCGACAGCGTACACTGTCGGGGCGGAGGTTGGTATGGTCGAGATCCGAACCCTGGACCTGGAGTTCTTCGGTGCGACCGGAGTGATCGCGTCCTTCCTGGCGCCGGTGGAGGGCGGGTTCGTGCTCTTCGATCCCGGCCCGGCGAGTGCGGTCGCGACGCTCGAGCGGCGGGCGGGGGAGGCCGGGTTCGCCCTCAGGGACCTCAGGGCGGTTTTCGCGACGCACGTCCACCTCGACCACGCGGGCGGTGCGGGGGTGCTCGCGAGGCGCACCGGGTGCACCGTGTACGCCCATCCTCTGGGCGCGCCGCACCTGCTCGACCCCCACCGCAAGCTGCTCCCTTCGGCCGAGCGGTTGTACCGGGAGATGATGTTTCCCCTGTGGGGGACGACCGAGGCGGCGCCGGAGGGAACGGTGCGGTCGCTCGCCGACGGCGAGAGCACGGTGGTCGGCGGCCTCGAGGTGGTGGCCCAGCACACCCCGGGGCACGCCTCCCACCACGTCGCGTGGCAGGTCGGCGGCGCGGTGGTGACGGGCGACGTCGCCGGCGTCCGCTTCCCGGGCGCGACCCACGTGCTGCCGCCGATGCCGCCGCCGGACATCGACGTCGAGCAGTGGCGGGCGAGCCTCGAGAAGCTGCGCCGCCTCGAGCCCGCGCGGCTGTTGCTCACCCACTACGGCCCGTTCGACGACGTCACGCGCCACCTCGACGAGCTCGAGGACCGCCTGCTGCGCTGGACCGATACCGCGCGCCGCGTCGTGGACGAAGGCGGCGACCGGGCCGCCCTCGGCGCCGAACTGCTGGCCCTCGACGAGAGCGAGATGCAGGCGTCCGGGGTTCCGCCGGAAGCGGTGGCCCG
>DATIVB010000664.1:0-1699 GCA_035466375.1 Chondromyces sp. | reverse complement strand
GGCCCCGCTGCCAGGAGAAGGTGCGCGGCGCCGCATCGCGGCTGACCACGTGACCGAGCACGAGCGAGATCGGGATCAGCCCGATCGCGAGGTGGGCCGGGTAGTGGAGGAGCAGAAACGGCGCCGCCGCGGCGGCCGCCAGGGGTAGCAGCGGACCGGCGCGTTCCCTGGAGGAGGCGAGCGACCAGGCGAAGACGGCCATCCACAGCGCGCCGGCGAGGCCGAGCTCGGAGGCGAGCTGGAGGGGGTCGCAGTGGGCCCACTCGAAGTGCGAGGCGAGCTCGCTGCGGCCGCCGGTGCCGCCCGCGCGCTCGAGCCACGCCAGCCGGCTCGGGTAGTAGAGCTGTGTGAAGTTGGCCGCGCCGACGCCGGCGGCGGGCCGGCTCCGCACCATCTCGGCGGCGGCCGTCCAGCCGTCGCCGCGGGCGGAGAACAGCTCGTACCATTCGCCCCGGAGTGCGCGCTTCGCATCGCGCTGGAGCCGATCGCCGAGTCCGGCCGTCAGGGCGGCGGCCACCACCAGCGCGCCGATCAACGCCACCGACAGCCACAACTTCGGCGAGCGCTTTCGGATCAGCCACACCAGGAGGAGGGCCGCCAGCGCGGCGATTCCCGTCAGGGTCTGGGTGATGAGGACGGCGAGCGAGAGGAAGACGGCCGCCGCACCGGCGATCCGGGGGCGCCGTGATGTCTCGGTCCAGAGCAACAGGAAGGGGAGCAGCAGCGCCGCCGCCATCGCGAGGTCGGCCGGGTTGCCGGTCAGGCCGGTCAGGCTCAGGCGGCTGCTGGTGAAGGGGGCCGCGAAGCTGAAGATCTCCATCCCCGCCAGCTGCAGCAGCATCACGGCCGCGGAGGCCGCGACGCCGAGCACCGCGGCGGCGGCGATGAACCCGCGGCGGTCGTCGTCGAGGGTGGCGAACCACAGCACCGCCACCACCCAGAGGGTGGAAAGCACCGCCGACTCCAGGGCGCGCAGCGGGTCGGCGCTCCAGACCGCCGACGCGAGCTGCAGCGCCGGCAGCGCCGCCAGGACCCAGGCCAGCCGGCCGCCGGGGACGACGATGCGGCGCCGGCGGGCGGCGCCGAGCAGGGCGAGCGCGACGGCCAGGCAGATGGCCGCGAGGGCCGCGGCTTCCTTGGGGAGCCGGAACGGGCTCGCGGCGCCGGGCAGGACCGCGATCTCGGCGAGCAGAAACCCGGCGGCGGCCACCAGGACCGATGCTCGCGATGGGGGCTCGGCCTGGGGCCGCGTTCGTGCCATGCGCGCATCCTAACCCATTACTCCGGGGCTGGTATCGCGAGCCCGGAGACTGCGCGGGAATCGCGAGCCGACTGGCATTCGTTCCAAGGTCTGGACGGTCTGACGCCGATCCCGCGGACCTCAGGCGGTTGACGCCACGGCTGGGCGGGTTACGCTGTCGCCTCGTTCGACGGCCGGAGTAGCCGGTCAGGTGGGACCACCACCCGGGGAGCTCAGATGCGCTGCAGCGTGATCACAGGCACCGGAAGCTACATCCCGTCGAGGCGGGTGCCCAACGAGGACTTCCTCAACAACCGTTTCTTCATCGACTACGAGCGCCCTCTCGACGTGGCCGACAACGCCGTGACGGTGGGCAAGTTCGAGGAGATCACCGAGATCGCCGAGCGCCGCTACGCGGAGGACGACCAGATGGCCTCGGACCTGGGACTTCTGGCGGCC
>DATIVB010000663.1:0-6648 GCA_035466375.1 Chondromyces sp. | reverse complement strand
GGCGCTCAAGGTCGCCCCCTACCTGGGCGTCGGCAACGACGTGATCCTGTTCGGCGCCCTGGCGGCGGCCGGCATGCCGTTCCTGCTCCTGGTCGGCGCCGCGCCCAACGCGATCGCGTACGAGAGCAAGCAGTTCAGCTCGGGAGAGTTCTTCAAGGCCGGAATCCCGGCCAGTCTGCTCCTGATGGTGGTGGTCGCGATCTTCGTGGTCTTCATCTGGCCGCTGATGGGCATGGAGGTCCTGGTGCCCGTCGCCGAATAGCGAACGGACCCGTTGGAAGGGGAAACGGATGGACGCCGAGCACGCCCTCCGGCAGCTGCGCGAAGGCAACGCCAGGTTCGCCGCCGGCGAACCGAAGCACCCGAATCAGAGCGCCGAGCACCGGGCCGGGCTGGTTGCCGGCCAGCAGCCGTGGGCGATGGTGCTCACCTGCGCGGACTCGCGGGTGGTGCCGGAGCTGATCTTCGACGTCGGCCTCGGCGACCTCTTCGTGGCCAGGGTCGCGGGGAACGTCGCCAGCATCGGCATCCTCGCCAGCCTCGAGTTCGGCGCCTCGGAGCTTGGCTGCCCGCTCCTCGTGGTGCTCGGCCACCACGGGTGCGGCGCCGCCCAGGCGACGCTGGACCGCGGCCACGACCATCCCGGCGTCGTGTCCGAGCTGACCCGCCGGATGGCCGCCGCCTGCGTCGCGATGCACGAGCTCGGCGACATGGAGGTCAACGAGCTCGTGGACCGCAACGTGCGGCGCCAGGTCGAGGAGCTGCGCTCGACCCCGCCCACCCTCAGCGAGCGCGTCGGCGACGGACGGCTCTCGATCGTGGGCGCGATCTATGAGCTCGCCACCGGCCAGGTGCACTTCCTCGACGCCTGATCCGAGCAGCTCCGAATCGCGACACCGACATTCGGGCTTCCTGCGGTCGCAGATCCGCCCAGCTCTTCAGCCTGGCCGTGAAAAACCTTTTCACAGGCGTGTCAAATTCTTTGCCACCCACGAGGGCCGCGTGTCTCGTCCACACCTTGCGCAAGTGGCTGCAGCGCCTGATGATGAACGCAGCCGCGGCGCAGTCTGCGGAAGCAGCGAAGGTGGCACGGCACTTGCGATCAACGCCGGCGAGCCGCCCTTCGCGGAGGGGCAGGAACAGGTATGTTGATTTCGAAGGACACCTCGATCCCGCTGTCGCGCCGGTTCCGGCTGCCGGCGGTCGTCGTCGGGCTGGCCGTCATCTCGGTGGCGCCGATGGTCGTCACCGGCGCCATCAACCTGCACCAGTTCCGGGGCGCCTACACCACCAAGGTGCGGGACCACATCGGCGAGACGGTGCAGCGCCACGCCGAGACCGTCGATGCCTTCGTCGAGGACCGGCTCTCCGACATCCGCGTCGTCGCCCGGGAGCACGACCGGGCGCGCCTCGAGGACCCGGCCTTCCTGCGCCAGCTCCTGAACGTGCTGCGGGAGGAGTACCACGGCGCCTTCGTCGACCTCGGGCTGGTGACCGACGACGGCATCCAGGTCGCCTACGCCGGCCCGTTCAACCTCAACATGGCCGACTACCGGGCGGCGGAGTGGTTCGAAAAAGCGCGGCTCCGCGAGCACTACGTGTCCGATGTTTTCGCCGGATTCCGCGGCAGCCCGCACTTCATCGTCACTGCGGCCCGCTCCGAGGGCGACCAGCGGTACTTCGTCAAGGCGACCATCGATTTCGAGGCGTTCAACGAGCTGGTCGGCAACATCCGCATCGGTGACACAGGCTTCGCTTTCATCTTCAACCGTGAGAGCGAGTTCCAGACCAAACCGCGGTTCGAGGTGGCGCTCGACCGGCCGCCCTACACCGAGCTCCTCGCCGGCGCTCCGGCGCGCGGGGGGGTCTCCATCATCGACGGGGAGGACGTGCTCGGCCGACCGACGATCTTCGCCGTCGCCCCGCTGCGGCAGGGCCGCTGGTTCCTCGGTTACCAGCAGCAGACCGCCGACGCCTTCGACGAGCTGCGGCGGCTCGAGACCTCGGCGCTGGTGGTCTTTCTTGTCGCGGCCGTGGCTGCGATCGGCATCGCCTACCTGCTCGCCCATCAGATGGCTGCGCGGGTGGCCGAGGCGGAACGCAAAGAGACGATCATGAGCGACAAGGTGATCGAGACCGGCAAGCTGGCGTCGATCGGCGAGCTCGCAGCCGGCATCGCCCACGAGATCAACAACCCGGTCGCGATCATGGTCGAGGAGGCCGGTTGGATCCAGGACCTGCTGGTGACCGAGCACGAGTCGGGGTCGGAAGAGACGGCGCGGGAGATCTCGCGCGCCGTACAGCAGATCCGGACCCAGGGCGAACGCTGCAAGAGCATCACCCACAAGCTCCTCAGCTTCGCCCGCAAGACCGACCCGACCATCCGCTCGGTCGACGTCAACGCCCTGGTCGAGGAGGTGATCGACCTCACCAGCCAGAAGGCCCGTTACGCGAACATCAAGATCGAACGGAAGCTGAGCCCCGGCCTGCGCTCGGTCGGCGCGTCCCCGTCCGAGCTGCAGCAGGTGCTGCTCAACCTGGTCAACAATGCGGTCGACGCCATCGGCCCCGAAGGGGGCACCGTGAGCGTGACCACCTCCAGCGAGGGCAACGAGATCGCGCTGAAGATCTCGGACACCGGCGAGGGCATCCCCGAGGCCAACCTGGAGAAGATCTTCGATCCCTTTTTCACCACCAAGCCGGTCGGGCACGGCACCGGGCTCGGTCTGTCGATCTGCTACGGCATCATCGACAAGCTCGGCGGGCGGATCACCGTCGAGAGCGACGTGGGTACCGGGACCACGTTCACCGTCCATCTCCGCGCGGAGGGGGCCGAGGAGCCGACCGCCGGCGCAGCATCCGACCACTCGCCGAACCCACGAGGAGCGTCATCATGATGGAGCTGTCGGTGCTCGTTGTCGACGACGAGGAGGCCTTTGTCGACGCGCTCGCGCGCAGGCTCGGCAAGAGAGGTTTCCGGATCGCTACAGCCACCAGCGGGGCGAAGGCCCTCGAGAACCTCGACGAGGGCGGCGCCACGCGGACCGACGTCGTGGTCCTCGACGTCAAGATGCCCGGCATGGACGGGCTCGAGACGCTGGCCGCCGTCAAGGAACGGCACCCGCTGATCGAGGTGATCATGCTCACCGGCCACGCGACCGTCGAGTCGGCGATCGAGGGGATGAAGCGCGGCGCCTTCGACTACTTGATGAAGCCCTGCGACATGGACACCCTGATCGCCAAGCTGAACCAGGCCGGCCAGAAGAAGCGCGACCACGAGACCAAGATCCTCGAGGCGCGCGCGACGCTGATCGCCCTTCGCCGCGGAGATTGAGCCATGACGTCCGACGCAAACCCGATTCGCCTGCTGCTGGTCGACGACGAGGTCGGCTATCTCGAGGTTCTGGGCAAGCGGCTCAAGAAGAGGGAGTTCGATGTCACCACCGCGCGTTCCGGCGCCGAGGCCATCCGCTGCCTGCGCGACCATGACTTCGACGTCGCCGTCGTGGACCTCAAGATGGAGGACATGGACGGCATCGAGCTGCTCAAGATCCTCAAGCAGATGTTGCCGACCCTGCAGGTGATCATGCTCACCGGCCACGGCTCGGAGCGGGCGGCGCGGGACGGGCTGTCGCTCGGCGCCTTCGACTACCTGCTCAAGCCGATCGACCTCGAGATCCTGCTCGAGCGCGTCCTGGCCGCGATGGGGCAGGAGCACCCGTGACGGCGCCGCCGTCGGCAGCGCCGCATTTCATCTCACGTTGCGCCGAGCCGCGCCTCCGGCCGGCCGTCGCACGAATCAATGGAGGACCATCATCGTGAGCACTCTGAAATGGCTGGGGGAGATGATGTCGGCGGCGACCCGGGCCCACGCCCAGTGGGAGCTCGAGACGTCGCGCAGAATTCTCGGCGACCCGTGGCGGATCGCCGTCCTCGCCGCGCTGCTGATCCCGATCTTCGTCTTCGGGCCGGCGGTCGCGGCGCAGGTGATGGACCAGGCCGCGGCCGCGGGCGAGACGCTGCCCGACGTCCTCGGCGGCAAGAAGGCCTACAGCCCCGCCTTCTACTCGACGGGGATCTTCATCGCCTCGATTCTGATCGGGCTGTGCGCCGGCCTCATCACCGGCTGCATCGGCGCCGGCGGCGGCTTCATCATCGCCCCGGCGCTGATGTCGGCGGGCGTCAAGGGCATCCTGGCGGTGGGCACCGATCTCTTCCACATCTTCGCCAAGGCGATCATGGGGAGCGTGATCCACCGCAAGCTCGGCAATGTGTCGGTGCCGCTCGCCCTCACCTTCCTGATCGGCGCCATCGGCGGCGCCACCCTCGGCGGCGTCATCAACCGCATGCTCTACGAGATCAACCCGGTGCTGTCGGACGCTTTCATCACCACCATCTACTCGCTGATGCTCGGTGGGCTCGGGGCCTACGCGCTGACCGACTACCTGCAAGCGCGCAAGAAATCGGACGCCGGCGGCGACGCGCACGGCGGCCGGTCCGAAGGGGCCGATCTCGGCAACCTGCCGCGCAAGCTGCAGGCTCTCAACCTCCCGCCGATGATCACGTTCGACCAGAACCTGGTGCCCGGCGGCCGCCGCATCTCGGCCTGGTTCCTGATCGCGAGCGGTTTCTTAGTCGGCTTCGCCGCCGCCATCATGGGCGTCGGCGGCGGCTTCCTGACCTTCCCGATCTTCGTCTACACCCTCGGCGTCTCGTCCATGACCACCGTCGGCACCGATATCTTCCAGATCGTCTTCACGGCGGGCTACGCGGCGATCACGCAGTACGCCATCTACGGCTTCATCTTCTACACCCTGGCCATGGGCATGCTGATCGGTTCCCTGTTCGGCGTCCAGGTCGGGGCCCTGGTCACCAAGGTCGTCAAGGGCATCACCATCCGCGGCTTCTACGCGATGGCGGTGCTGGCCGGCTTCGTCAACCGCATCTTCGCCCTGCCGGGCAAGCTCTCCGACCTCGAGGTGATCTCCCTGTCACCCGGCACCATCGCGATCCTCGACGGCATCGGCGTCTGGGCCTTCTTCCTGGTCATCGGCGGCTTCGCGGTCTGGGTCTTCTACACCTTCTTTTCGAACCTCGGCAGGCTGCGCGGTGTGGAGGTGCACTCATGAGCAGGATCAAGAAGCGGGAGCTCACCATCGGACTCGTCCTCCTGATCAGCTTCGCAGCGGTCATGACCGTCATCTTCATGCCGATCTTCGGCGGCGGCAACGCGCTCAACTACCTGGACAACCTCTACAACTCGATCTCGAAGGGCTCCGCCTACTACATCCCCAAGGTCCAGCACGAGGTCGAGGCGATGGCCGCGGATCCCGTGACCCTGAATCTGAAGTTCGGCGACGCGGAAGCCGCCGAGCGCGCCGAACCGCTGTTCGTCCGCGCCGGGGCCACGACCTCGCTGGACGGCGCCACACTGACGGTCAACGGCGACCTCGGGCGGATCTTCGGCAGCTGCCTCGAGGACGCGGAGGCCGCCTATCACAATCGCGGTGAGGTGTTCATGGAGCGCTACGGGGTCGACGCCAGGCCGGTTCTCCACACCTGGTGGCGAGCCCTCAGCGCCGTCGAGAAGGACCTCAACCGCCAGAAGCGCTTCAACGCGGCGCAGCTCACTCACACGGTGCAGGCGAAGACCGTCGAGTGCGCCTACAACTACTACGGTATCGAGGGGCAGCAGATCCGGGACCGCTGGGGCACCGTGCTGTTCTCACTGGTCTTCTACGTGCTGTACACCATCTGGTACGGCTACGGGATCATGTTCCTCTTCGAGGGCCTCGGCTTCGAGCTCACTGCGCACTGAACCCGCACCGACCGCGGAGCAGGGAGTGGTCGTCCCGCCAGGCACGGGGAACGAAGGAGGCCCCGGTCATGGTCTTTCGCAACAGGTTCTTCCAGATCGGCGTCGCGATCCTGCTCGGACTGCTCGTCAACGCCCTGCCGCGCCCCGAGGGCACGGTCTTCGAGATCAGCCACGATCCCGAACGCCGGCTCGCGGCCGAAAACGCGGGCGCCTTCTCCGTCGCGGAGTGGGAGGGGCGCGACGGGGCCTACCGTCTCGAGGCGGCCGCCGGGGCGACCTCCCCCGGCGTCTTCCTCACCGAGACGGCCGCCCTGATCGACGCCGGCATCGAGGTCGGCTACGTCGACGGCCTGTCGCCCAAGGCCTTCCGCTTCCTGGCCTTGCTGGTGGCGCTGATCTTCCTCTTCGTTGTCGAACCGATCCCGCTCGAGATCACCGCCATCATGATCGGGGTCCTGCTGGTGGCCTTCCGGATCGTCGACCTGACCGAGGCCTGGGCCACCTACATGCACCCGGTGGTGATCTTCATCATGTGTTGTCTGATCTTCGCCATCGCACTCGAGAAGGCGGAGCTCACCGAGCGTCTCAGCCACGCGGTGGCCAAACGCGCGGGCACCAGCGTCACCCGGTTCACCTTCCTGCTCGCCGCCAGCCTCGGCCTGGCATCGACGGTGATGCACGACGCGGCGGCCACCGCCATCGGCATCGCCACCATGATCCCGCTGATGCGCGCCGCGGGCATCCAGCCCAACACCAACACCGCCCGCTTCATGGTGCTGTCGCTCGCCTTCGCCTGCTCCTGCGGCGGCATGGGCACCCTGGTGGGCGGC
>DATIVB010000662.1:0-1903 GCA_035466375.1 Chondromyces sp. | reverse complement strand
TGTTGGCGATCAGGCTGTCGAAGACGCGCATGATCTCCTTCTGCCGGTTCCAGCGCGCCGGGTCCGGCGGATCGAGGGCCGCCTGGTCGAGGAGCTCGATCTCGGGCGTGGTCTGCTCCATCCAGATCTGCACCGTGCCGTCCGCATCGCCGATGCGGCGCACGACCGCCGGCGGCACCCGGCCGATGCCGTAGAGCTCGCTGAGCTCGTAGGCGGCGGCCTCGAAGATCGCCGCGTCGCGGTAGGACTTGGGACGTTTCGCGCCGCTCATCGGTTCGCTCTCGACCTCGACGTCGACGGTCCGGAAGGCGGCGTGGAAGCGGGCGCCCTCGTGCTCGAGCACCAGCTTCTCCGCTCCGGCAACACCGCGCCCGATCTTCTCGCGGCTGATCACCGATCCCGAGCGCAGTGCCTCGCGGATCGCGGCGTGGTCCTGGAACGGCAACGGCCGTCCGTCGACATCGAGCCACCGATAGGCCTCGAGCCCGGACGGCTGCGCAGCCGGTGCGGTCGCCGGGTGCGACACCACCAGCGCGGCGGCGGCGAGCAACGGCAGCAGGGCGCGGGCGCGGCCGCGGCCGCGCCTCCGGGGCATCCCATGCACGGCAGTCCATCGACTCATCGGTTCACTCTCCTCGCAGTCGGTGCGTCGTCGTACGGATCTTCAGGAACTTCAAACCACGGATCAGCGACGAAATTCCGGACGCAGTGGCCTTTTCTGAAGCGATTCGATGACCGCCAGCGCGCGCCGGATCTCGGCTGTCGTGGCCGCGCCGGGGCGCAGCTGCAAAGCGGCCGCGAGGTACTGGTAGGCGGCGGTCGGGTCGTGGCGGTCCTCAAGCAGGATGAGGCCGGCGAGGGCGAAACCCTCGGCGAGGTCGGGGCCGCGCGGCGCGTCCCGCAGCAGCCGTTCGAGGAGGGTCAGGGAGGCGCCGGCGTGGCCTTCCTCCCGCAGCCACCTCGCAAGCGCGATCCCCTCGTTGAGCGACGGCGCGTCGCGCGCTGCGGCGGGCGGGAGGGCGAAGTACTCGGCGGCGGCCTCGCCGTAATCCCCGCGAAGCAGAGCGTCCCGGATCGAGCGTCCGCCGTCGGGCGCCGTCCTCGGCGCCCCAATGTCGTCCGGTTTCGTCGCCAGCGCGAGGGCATTGAGAACGAGGGCGGCCGCCGCGCCGGCGAGAAAGCCGCCGATGTGCGCGCCGTGCGCGACGCCGCCCTCACCCGCGAAGAGAAACGGCACCACGTTGTCGATGAAGAGGTAGACCCCGAGCACGATGCGGGCGCCGATGAAGAAGGTGTGCACGAAGAAGGGCGGCAGGAAGAAGAGGACCCGCACGACGTTCTTGGGAAACCACACGAAGTAGAAGCCGAGCACTCCCGAGATCGCGCCCGAAGCCCCCACCAGCGGCACGTTCGACGAGGAGAAGAAAACGGCGTGGAACATGGTCGCCGCGGCGCCGGTGAGCAGGTAGGCGACGACGAACCAGGGCACGCCCAGCCGGCGTTCCACGTTGTCGCCGTAGATCCACAGGAAGAGCATGTTGCCGAAAAGGTGCATGAGGCCGCCGTGCATGAACATGGAGGTCACGAGGTCGGCGAGCGACGGCTCGGCGGGCCGATAGCCGTGCTCGAAGACGAAGAGGTCGTAGGCCGAGACCGAGCGCGCGGCCTGTGCCAGCTCGGCGCGGCTGCTGACGTACTGTGAGAGGAACTCCAGGTATTCGCGAAATGCGGGGTCCTCGGCGTCGGCCGGCTGCGCGCCGAGCGGCAGGTTGACGACGAGGTAGACGGCGACGTTAAGGGCGATCAGCGTCCAGGTGGCGTAAGGCACGCCCTTCGGGTTCGGGGCATCCGAGATCGGCAGGAACATCCGGGCTCCAGTCGGCCCGCAGCTCAGCGGGCGCCC
>DATIVB010000661.1:0-3585 GCA_035466375.1 Chondromyces sp. | reverse complement strand
CGCGTCGGCGAGCGCGGTGCCCCCCGGCTCACGGGTCAGGACCGTGCGGTGTCCGAGAGTGCGCAGCCACTCGTCGAGCAGGCCGAGTTGGGTCGATTTGCCCGTCCCCTCGCCCCCCTCGAACGTGATGAACCAACCCGTGGTCATTGGGGGAGTATAGCCGGTGCCGTCCGGCGTTCCGATCCCGTTCCCGATCCCGGTCCCGTTCCCGTTGCGGTCCCCGACATCAGTCTCACGATCCCTTGAGAGGGCGATGTTCGAGCATTGATGAAAAGGCAGCCCCCGCGCTCGAAAGACACCCTCATTGTGGGCAGAATCGTCGGGATCGGGATCGGGATCGGGATCGGGGACGGAAGGCCCTCAGCCCTGACCGACGACCTTGAGGAACGCCTCCTCGGCGCGGTAGGAGGAGCGCACGAACGGGCCGGCGAAGACCTCGAGCCCGAGCGCCGCGCCGGCCTCCTCGAGCTCGGCGAACTCCTCGGGGCTCCAGTAGCGCGCCACCTCCACCTGCTGCGGCGTCGGCCGCAGGTACTGGCCGATGGTCACCACCTGGCAGCCCGCGTCGCGGAGGTCGGCGAGCACCGCGGCGATCTCCTCGCGGGTCTCGCCGAGGCCGACCATGAGGCCGGACTTGCGGATCATCCCCGGCGCCCGCTCGGCCACCCGGGCGAGGACCTGCATCGCCCACTCGTAGCGCCCCGACCGCCGCACCTGGCGATACAGGCGCGGCACGGTCTCGACGTTGTGGTTGTAGACCTCCGGGCCGGCGGCGATGATGCGGTCCACCTGCTCCATGTCGCCACGGAAGTCGGGCGTCAGGACCTCGATCGTCGGCGGCTCCTCGAGCCCGTGCAGCCGCTCGATGCACTCCACGAAACCACCCGCGCCGCCGTCGGGCAGGTCGTCGCGGTCCACCGCCGTGATCACGACGTGCTCGAGGCCCATACCGAGCACCGCTTCCACGAGCTGCCGCGGCTCGTCCGGATCGAGGGCCTGAGGCCGTCCGTGGGCGATCGAGCAGTACGAGCAGTTTCGGGTGCAGACGCGCCCGTTGATGAGGAAGGTCGCGGTGCCGCGGGCAAAGCACTCGGAGCGGTTTGGGCAGCGCGCCTCCTCGCACACCGTGTGCAGCCCGCCCGAGCGCATCCTCCTCTTGACCTCGTGCAGCTCGCCGAGCCGCATGCGGCGAGAGCGGATCCACTCCGGCAGCGCCGGCCCGGGAACGCGGCCGCCGAAGCTCACGGTGCGACCACCCAGGCGTCGGGGAACCCGGCAGAGCTCATCCGCTGCGCCACCCGGTCGGCCGAGGATCGGTCCGGAAACGGGCCGAGGCGCAGCTTGTAGAGGATCGCCGAGCCGCTCTCCCGGACCGTGATCACCTGCTGGTTCTCGCGCGGGAAGCCGAGCCCCGCGAGCTTCGCGCGGGCGTCCTCGACGGTGGCTTCGCGCGACGACGCCAGCACCTGCACGAAGAAGTCGGTGACCACCTCGGTCGCCGTCGGGCGCGGCGTCGGAGGAACGGTCGGGGCCGGGATGGGAACCTCGGTCGGCGCCACGGTCGGCTCCGGGGCCGCCGTCGGCTCCACCGGGGGCGACGGAAGCGGGGTCGGTATCTCGACCTCGGGGATCCCGGTCGGGGTCGGGGCCTGGAGGGCGGCCATCCCGACTTCGGGCCCCCCGCCGGACGCCACCGACCGGGCGGCGCCGTAACCGAGGGCGAAGGCGAGCACCATCACCACCGCCAGGGCCACCAGCAGCACCGTCAGCCAGCGGGCGCTGAGCTCGATGACGTAGTAGCTGTCCCTCACCCCTGGTCCTTACCGGAACCGAGCAGCGCCTCGAGCATCTTCAGCGGGACCGGGAAGACGATGGTCGAGGCATTCTCTGTCGAGATCTCGGTCAAAGTCTGCAGGTACCTGAGCTGAATCGTGATCGGGTTGCCGCGCATCACGTCGGCGGCCTGCGCCAGCTTCTGCGAGGCCTCGAACTCGCCCGAAGCGTGGATGATCTTGGCCCGCTTCTCGCGCTCGGCCTCGGCCTGCCGTGCGATCGCGCGCTGCATCTCGGCCGGCAGGTCGACGTGCTTGACCTCCACCATCGACACCTTGACGCCCCACGGGTCGGAGTGCTGGTCGATGATCTCCTGGAGGCGGACGTTGACGTCCTCGCGCTTGCTCAGGAGGTCATCGAGCTCCACTTCGCCGAGCACCGCCCGCAGGGTGGTCTGGGCGAGCTGCGAGGTGGCGTAAATGTAGTTCTCGACATCCACCACCGCCTTGATCGGGTTCATGACCCGGAAGTAGACCACCGCGTTGACCTTGACCGACACGTTGTCGCGGGTGATCACGTCCTGCGGCGGGATGTCGTGGACCACCGTGCGCAGGCTCATCTTGACCATGCGGTCGATGGGCCAGAAAACGAAGACGAAGCCCGGACCCTTGGGCTCCTTGAGCACCCGCCCGAGGCGGAAGATCACGCCGCGCTCGTACTCGTTGAGGATGTTGATCCATTTGAAGACGATGAAGACGGCGAAGAAGATCGCCAGACCGAGGCCGGACCCGAGGACTCCCATCATGAACTCCCTTCCGAACGTTCGTCAGCCGCGACCACGTCGATGTCCCGGTCGCGGACCGCCACTACCTGCACTCTGCTGCCGGCTGCCACCGTACCACCGACCGAGCGCGCGTCCCAGTACTCGCCGTGCACCGCGACCTTGCCCGCGGGCGCGAGCTCGTTGATCGCCCGGCCGATCTCTCCGACCAGGCCCTCGACCCCCGTCATCGGACGCTCGCGGTGTGCCTTGAGAACCCGGCTGAGGAGGAACGCCGTCAGCATCGCCACCACCAACGCCGTCGGCAGGACCACGCTCAGGCTGACCCGCATGGCCGGGATCGGTCCGTCGAAGAGCATCAGCGAGCCGAGCACGAAGGCGATCACCCCGCCGACCGTCAACAGACCGTAGCTGGTCACCTTCACCTCCAGGACCAGGAGCATCAGCGCCACGAAGATGAGTGCCACGCCCGCCCAGCTGACCGGCAGCACCGACACCGAGTACAGACCGAGCAGCAGGAAGATCACCCCGACGACCCCGGGGAGGATGCCTCCGGGGTGGGTGATCTCGACGTACAGGCCGAGGGCGCCGAGGGCCATCAGCAGGTAGGCGATGTTCGGGTTGGCGAGAACCGAGAACAGGCGCTCCGCGAAGGTCGGCTCGATCTCGACGAGCGACCGCTCGCCGAGCTCCAGCGTCACGGTCGTGCCGTCGGCGCGGCGCAGCTCGAACCCGTCGAGCTTTCTCAGCAGCTCGTCGAGGTCGCTGGCGATGAAGTCGATGAGGTTCTCTTCGAGCGCCTCATCGGCGGTCAGCGAGATGCTCTCCCGGACCGCGCGTTCGGCGGTCTCGGCGTTGCGCCCCCGTTGCGCGGCGAGCGAGCGGACCATGGCGGCGACGTCGCTGGTGGCTTTGTCGCGCACGTCCTCCGGCAGGTTCTCACCCTGTCCGCCCACCGGGTGGGCGGCGCCGGTGTTGGTCCCGGGCGCCATCACCGCGACGTCGGCGGAGATCAGGATGAAGAAGCCCGC
>DATIVB010000660.1:0-3633 GCA_035466375.1 Chondromyces sp. | reverse complement strand
CGTGTTAGTCTTCGCGGATGGCGGTCCGCCCTCTCTGGCTGTTGTCTTTCGTCGCCGTCGCCTGCTGTACGGCCCTGTCGTGCGCCCGCGACGACGACGCGATGGCGTGGGTCGGTGACCAGCGGCTCGAGTTCGAGGGCTTCCAGGAATACCTCGTCGAGGTCTCCGGCGAGGCGTGGCAGGGGGTCGGGGCGCGGGTCTCCTCGCGGTTGCTCGACCAGTACATCGACCGCAAGGTGGTGCTCGAAGCCGCCGGCGCGCGCGGCGTGCAGGGCGTCGTCGACGAGCGCACCCTGAGCCCGCGGGACCTGAGGCGACTCATGGTCGAGCTGTGCGGCGAGGCGCCGGAGCCCGATCCTCTCACGATCGAGAACGAAGTTTCGAAGCGGATGGAGGCCGAGCTTCCGGCGCAGGCGCACGTGCGGCAAATTCTGGTCGACACACTGGACGATGCCGTAGCGGCGCGGGAGCGCCTGGCGGGCGGGACCGAGTTCGTCGAGGTCTCGCGCGAGGTGAGCCGCGCGCCCAACGCTCATGACGGCGGTGAGCTCGGTTTCTTCTACCAGGGGAGCCTGCCGCCGGAGATCGACCGGGTCGTCTTTTCGCTCGCCCCGGGCGCCATCTCGGAGCCCGTTCAGGGGACCTCGGGCTACCACGTGTTCCAGGTGCTCGAGGTGGTCGAGCCCGGGCCTCCGATGCGGTCGGAGGTCGAGGCGTCGGTTCGTGCGGAGCTCGGGGAGCAGGCGACGCGGACACACACCCGCGGCTGCATCGCCGAGCTCGCGCTCGAGGTCGGGGTGCGGGTCAATGCGAGCCGGTTGTGGTTTCCCTATGAAGGCAGGTACATGGAGGGTCGAAGTGATGCGTAAACCGGTCGGAGGTCTGGCGCTCGCGCTGGCATCGGTGGCGGCTTTGGCGGCCGCATCGGAACGGGTGCTGGTTGAAGGCGTCCTGGTGCGGGTCAACGAGCGCATCGTGACGGTCTCGGACTTCAGCGAGCGGGTCCGGAGCGAGATCGCCCAGATGCCGCAGGCGCCCGAAAACCAGCAGGAGCTGAGCGAGTTCGCCGAGATGCTCCTGCAGGAGGTCGTCAACGAGCTCGTCATCCTGGAGCGGGCGACCGAGAAGCGGGTCGAGGTGGACGAACAGATGGTGGACCAGGCGGTCGCCAATCTCCGCAAGGAGAACAACCTCGAGGATGACGAGGCCTGGGAGCAGGCCCTTCAGAGCTCGGGGCTCACCGCCGACCTGCTGCGCGAGAGGTACCGTCGTTCGATGACGATGCAGCGCGCGGTCCAGGGCGAGGTGCGCCCGGTGGAGGTCACGGAGGAGGAGCTGCGTCGCCAGTACGAGAGCGACAAGGAGCGTTTCAGCGTCCCGGCCAAGGTCGAGCTGCAGCAGGTATTCCTCTCCGGCGGCGCAGAGACCGATCCTGCGACCCTGCGGCGCGCCGAGGCCATGGTCGAGAGGGTGCGCGGCGGCGCCGACCTCAAGGCGGAGGCCATCCTCGCCGGCGCCGAGCTCCAGGACCTGGGAGCGATTCCGGTCGAGGACTGCCGGCCGGACCTCCGGAGTGCCCTCGATCCCTTGCCGGAGGGCGGGGTCACCGAGCCCCTGGCGGTTCCGGGCGGACTGCAGATCGTTCGCCTCGTGGAGCGGATCCCCGCCGGCTATCAGCCCTTCGAGGAGGTGGCGGAGGAGCTCCGGCGGCAGAGGTCGGCGGAGAGCTACGAGAGCCAGACCCGAGGACTGGTGGAAAAGCTGCGCCAGGACTACCTCGTCGAGGTCCACGAGGACCGTCTCGCGCTGGTTCTCGAGAACCTCGCGGGGGATGGCCGGTGAAGGGCCCGGGTGCGCCGGCGGGCCAGCGGCCGCGGGCCTGGGTCAAGGACCTCAAGGCGGGTTCGGATATCGACGAGCTCTACGCCGTGCGTTCGGCCGACGTCCGCCAGCGCCGGGGCGGGGGGCCCTACCTGGCTGCGGTCCTCGGCGATCGGACCGGCGAGGTTGCGGCGCTGGCGTGGCAGAACGTCGACCGGCTGCGCACCGTCTTCGAGCCCGGCACCGTGGTCGCGGTCAAGGGGCAGGTGCAGCGCTACAACCAGCAGCTCCAGGTGGTGGTTCGGAGCGCCGATCCCGTCGCTGAGAATTTGGTTGAAGAGGATGCCTTCGTGCGCTCCTCGTCGCTCGACCCGGGGGTGTTGTGGCAGCAGCTCACGGAGCACATCGAGGCGATCGGCGACGCGGACCTGCGCCAGTTGATGTTCCGCATCTTCTCGACCCCGGAGGTCGAGCAGCTGTTCAAGGTGGCGCCGGCCGCGCGCTCGATGCACCACGCCTTCCGCTCGGGCCTGCTCGAGCACACCGTGTCGGTCACGACCGTCGCCCGCGCCCTGGCGGGGCACTACCACCTCAGCGAGGACCTGGTGATCGCCGGCGCGCTCCTCCACGACCTCGGCAAGATCTGGGAGCTCGACATCGGTCCCTCGATCGAGTACACCGACGACGGGCGCCTGATCGGGCACCTGACGATGGAGACCCTCTTCGTCGAACGCATGATGGGCGAGATCGAGCAGTTCCCGGCCGAGACCCGGCGCCACCTGCTGCACATCCTGCTCGCCCACCACGGCGAGTACGAGTACGGATCACCGCGCCGCCCCAAAACTCCGGAAGCCCTGCTCGTGCACATGGCGGACAACCTGGACTCGAAGATGGCGGGCATGCTCGAGGCGCTGGCGACGGACGGCTCGGAGGACGAGGCGTGGACCCCGTACTCGCGCATTCTCGAACGCCACATCTACCGCCGCCGTCCCGGCGGCGGCAACGACGGCGCCTGAGGGCGGTTCAGCGCGCCCGGATCGCCGCCGCGACCTCGCCCGGGTCCGGGAAACGCCCCAGCGCCCGTTTGGAGAAGACGAGCTCGCCGTCGACCGTCACCTCGAAGACGCCGCCGCTCCCCTTGACCAGCTTCGCGTCCGTCCCGAACCCGTCTTTCAACTCAGCCGCCAGCCCGGCGGCCCGAGGCAGGTAGTTTCACGTCACGCAGTACTCGATCGAGATATCCATCTTCGCCTCCACCCGCATGGTAAACACGATATTCGATGATTTCCATTTCTCTTTTTCCGGTCCGGGCGTCCGCGGACGCCCGGACCGGAAAAAGCCGAGGAGGGCGTCGTCGCCCTCCGAGGTGTTAGCATCGTCACCGGCAGCCCCAACAACGGCGGACGGTGCTCCGTACACCGTAGGGGAAGCGATGGCAAGGGAGAATCTGTGCATTGTGTCCGTAGGGAGCGATCGCTCGGGCGTCGCGGTCATGAATGACCGGGCCTGGGTCGAGGGGGCGCGCCGCGGGGACGAGGAGTGCTTCGCGCACCTCGTCAGGAGGCACTCTCCCGGCCTCCACCGCGCAGTGGCGCGCATCCTCGGCGACGAGACCGAGGCCTGGGACGTCGTGCAGATGGCGTTTCTGAGGGCCTGGCAGCGGCTCGACCGTTACGACGACCGCTACAGCTTCACGACCTGGTTGTATCGGATCGGCACCAACCTCGCGATCGACCTCCTGCGCTCCAGGAGCAGCCGCGAGCGCGCCCACAAGGCGGGCACCGAGCACCGGCTGCGCCTGGTGGGCGAGGG
>DATIVB010000659.1:0-3580 GCA_035466375.1 Chondromyces sp. | reverse complement strand
CTCGAAGGCCGACTATCTTAGCCGCCCCACGGAGCTCGCAGGGGTGGGCGGCAACTCAAAACTCAAAACTCAAAACTCAACACTTCGAACTCGAGGGCCTTCAGGTCTCCCCGACGCATCGACGTCCTGTTAAACTCCTCCACGTTCAGCATCATCGTGCGAGGGGGGTGCCCGTGGAAACATCGTCCAAGTCCACCAAGGTCCTGCCGCCGAACGCCTTCCGAGAGCTCGCTCCGGGCGAGGTCTACACGCCCGTCGTGCCCGGCGACCGGAGCCCCACCGAGGTCTCCACCCGTTCCGTGCTCATCGGCGTCATCATGGTGGTCATCTTCACCTTCGCGGCCGCCTACATCGGGCTGAAGACCGGCAACGTCATCGAGACCTCGATCCCGATCGCCATCCTGGCGGTGTTTCTCGGCACGCTCTTCGCGCGGCGCAACACGCTGCTCGAAAACGTCATCATCCAGTCCATCGGGCAGGCGGCCGGGGTCGTGGTGGCGGGCGCGATCTTCACCATCCCGGCGCTCTACATCCTCGACCTCGAGCCGTCCTTCCTGCAGATCTTCCTCTCCTGCCTGGTGGGCGGATACCTGGGCGTGGTGCTGTTGATCCCGCTACGGCGCTACTTCGTCAAGGACCTGCACGGGCAGCTGCCCTTTCCCGAAGCCACGGCCATCACCAACGTCCTCGCCACCGGCGAGAAGTCCAAGGGCTCGGCCGGCAAGGTGCTGCTGATGGCCTTCGGACTCGGCTTCGTCTACGACCTCATCGTCGAGTTCCTGCACCTCTGGAACCACCACCTCAACTCGCGGGTCCTGTTCGGCTCCTTCGGCGAGCGGATGGCCGACCTGCGCTTCGAGATCCGCCTCAACGCAACCGCCGTGTACTTCGGCCTCGGCTACATCATCGGCGTCCGCTACGCGGGCGTCATCGCCGCGGGCTCGGTACTGTCGGTCCTGGTGCTGGTACCGTTGGTGTACTTCGCCGGCCACGGCCTGACGGTTCCCCTGAGCCCGCCCGCGGTCGAGGCGCTGGTCGCCGACATGAGCTCGGCGCAGATCTTCGCCAGCTACGTGCGCCCCATGGGCATCGGCTGCATCGCGGTCGCCGGCATCATCGGCATCCTCAAGATGGGGAAGATCATCGTCTCCTCGATGTCGCTGGCCTTCAAGGGCCTGGTCGGCGGCGGCGACGGCGCCGACACTCTCCGCACCGACCGCGACATGTCACCGCGCAACACCTTCCTGATCCAGATCGGCGCCGTGGCCGGCATGCTGGCCCTGTTCTGGTTCATCAGCGGCCAGATCACGACCGCCCTGGTGGGGACCGTGATCACGTTCGTGCTCGCCTTCCTCTTCACACCGGTGGCGGCGCGGGCGATCGCCATCGTCGGCGTCAACCCGGTCTCCGGAATGACCATGCTCACCCTCATCATCGCGTGCCTCGCCCTGGTCGCCACCGGGCTCAGCGGAGACGCGTTGGGGATGTCGGTCGCGCTGGTCGTCGGCTGCGCGGTGTGCACCGCGCTCTCGACCTCGGGCGCCTTCATCACCGACCTCAAGGTCGGCTACTGGCTGGGCGCGAGCCCGTTCCAGCAGGAACGCTGGAAGTTCCTCGGCATCCTCGTCGCGTCGCTGTGCGTGGGGGCGGTGATCTGGGTGCTCGCCACCTCCTACGGCTTCATGATCGAGGACGCCAACGGCCTCATGGTGGTCAACCCCAACCTGCCGGCGCCGCAGGGCAACCTCATGGCCACCATCGTCCAGTCGGTCATGGGCGGCGAGCAGCAGGCCCTGATCCTCTTCCTGCTCGGCGGGATCGTCGCCGTGATGCTGGAGATGGCCAAGGTGCCGGCCCTCGCCTTCGGGCTCGGCATGTACCTGCCGATCGAGATCAACATGGCGGTCTTCTTCGGCGCCGCGGTCGGCCACTTCATCGGGCGCAGCGGCCGCGACGAGGCCGAGCGCGAGGCGCGCAGGGAGCAGGGGACGCTGATCGCTTCAGGGCTCATGGCCGGCGCCGCCATCGTCGGCACCATCGGCGCGATCCTGCTGCTGCCGCAGCTCGGCGAGACGATGCTCCTGGTGGACGTGCTCCACGCCTCCGAACAGGGCGCCGGCGCCTTCGCGGCGTGGTACGAGGGCCTCGGCGGCCAGCTTGTGAGCGTGCTCGGCCTCGCGGCCCTCGTCGCAGCCTGTTACTTCCTCGCGAAGAAGGGTGCGGCCTGGCAGCAGGCGGAGGAGGACGCGGAATAACCGGCGGTAAACGTTAGAACGTTGGAACGTTGGGCTCGATCGAAGATCCGTGGGATGGGAACGGCTCGAATTAGGAATTCGGAATTCGGAATTAGGAATGCCGCCCACCCGCCCATTTCGGATTTGGGATTTGGGATTTCCACCCACCCGCCAAATCCGGGTGAAGATGTGAAGAGGTGAAGAGGTGAAGCATGACAGGTTGGATGCGCGAGTCTTGACCCGTGACCCCTTACCCCTGAACCCTTAACCCTTCACTCTTAACCCTTAACCTTTGACCCTGAACCCGGCTCTGTGCCCTCTGTGCCTCTGTGGTTCGACCGACTCCTCGAATCGATCAGTGCGAACGACCCGGAAGTGGCCATGCTGCGGTCGCGACGCCTGCCCGCTGCCCCGGTCGCTGCCACGGTCGCTGCCCTCTGACACTGAGACTGTCACTGTCATCTGCCGCTATCACTGAAGCTGAATCCGAGACGGAGACGGGCTCGGGTCGTATCCGTTGCCTCCATCCCATGCAATTCCGGATGAGCTGAACGTCAAACGTTAAACGTTGGAACGTTGGAACGTCCTAATACGAGCCGGCCCGTGCGAGCTCGAGCTCGAGCGCTTCGAGGAGCTCGTCTGCGGTCTCGAAGACTCTGGGGAGGGAAGCCTCGGTTGCCGGCGGCGGCTCGAGGTGCCAGCTTCGGTGGCACCAGACCGGCACACCCGCCTTCAAGGCGAGAGCGATTTCGGACAGCGTCCCCGGGCCGCCGCCGACGGCCACGCAGAGGCGGGCCGAGAGGACGTTGAAAGCGTTGCGGGCGCTGCCGGCACCGGTGAAGACCGGAATGCGCACCCAGGCATTGGGGTAGTCCGGAATCGGCGCGGCGGCGGGCAGGATGCCCACCGTCAGCCCGCCGGCCTCGACCGCGCCGCGGCTCGCCGCCTCCATGACTCCCGGCCCGCCGCCGGTGAGTACGACCCACCCGGCCTCCCCCGCCGCAGCGCCGACGCGCTCCGCCACCGAGCACTCGTCGGTCGACGCCGAAGAAGCACCAAGAACCGCGAGAATCGGAAGCTGCAGGCTCCCGGTGTCGACCATGGAATCATGGTACCCCGATCGAAGCGGTCACAGCTTGGGTGAGACGGATGAGGGCTGGTTGAGAGGTTAAGAGGTTAAGAGGTTAAGGGTTAAGGGTCAAGAGGTGAAGGGTGAAGGGTGAAGGCGCCATTCGATCGTATACCGACTCGGCCGCGACGGTTTGAACAGCTTTGACGCACACTGACCCGGCTTCACTCTTTACCTCTTCACCCCTTCACCCCTCGACCCCTTCACCAAAGAAAAA
>DATIVB010000658.1:0-6647 GCA_035466375.1 Chondromyces sp. | reverse complement strand
TGCGCCGAGTGACGATCTCGCGCTCGATCAGCGATTCGCGCACTGCGCGGCCGAGGGCGACCAGGTGGTCGACGGCCCGCGCCTGCCGCAGCTCGAGGCCGCAGGTGTAGCGCAGGTAGTGCAGGAAACGATCGCGGAACTGTTCAGCGGTCGGCTTGGTCAGCTTGACTTCAGGGAGCATGAACCTCCAACGCCGCCGCAACGGCGGCGGCGCACGATTCAAAAACGTTAGCACAGCGCCCGACCCTCTAAACTCCGATCCCGTTCCCGTTCCCGATATCGCATCGTGGCAGCAAGCTGCTCCGGTCCACGAGAACCCCCCACCCTGCACGCGAGACGCGCGCGCGATGGGATTCGCTCCCGCCGTGTCCCTTGAAAGCAGCCAGAAATTGATTGTCGCGGCGAAGCCGAAGGCGAAACCGGACAGGAAAGCTGGTCAGGCGATTCTGTGCAATTCGTACTTGCGGGGTGATGTCCGGCGGCCTCGTACGATCGCCGTTATTCGGTTTCCTCGTCGAAGACGAGGGATCGGGAACGGGATCGGGATCGGGATCGGGAACGGGATCGGGATCGGAAGGAAAGGGATATGCGGTACTATCGATCAAGATGACACTCCCTCGCAGCGCCGGCGTCATCCTGCACCCGACCAGTCTGCCCTCGCGCTTCGGCATCGGCGACCTCGGTCCGACCGCGGCCGCGTACGCCGAGTGGCTCGCGGGAACCGGGGCCTCCTGGTGGCAAGTGCTGCCGCTGCACCCCCCCGGCCCGGGCAACTCGCCGTACTCGGCGATCTCGACCTTCGCCGGCAACGAGCTGCTCATCAGCCCCGAGCTGCTGGTGGAGGACGGGGTCCTGGACGAGTCGGACCTCGAGGGCACGCCGGACTTCCCCCGCGAGTGGGTGGAGTTCCAGGAGGTCGTGCCCTACAAGCTCGAGCTCCTGCGCCGGGCCTTCCGGCGCTTCCGCGAGCTCGAGCCACTCGGCCTCGTCCGGCAGCTGGCCGAGTTCCGGAAGCGGCACCGCGGCTGGCTCGCCGATTACGCCCTCTTCAGGGCGCTGCGCGACAGCCGCCGGGGCCAGGCCTGGTACGAGTGGCCGCGGGAGCTCGCCATGCGCGAGCCGCAGGCCCTCCTCGACTGGATGCAGGCCCACGTCGACGAGGTCGACTTCGTCGAGTTCTGCCAGTTCTTCTTCTTCCGCCAGTGGACGGCCCTCCGCGACTGGGCACGCGAGATGGGGGTCGGCATCTTCGGCGACCTGCCGATCTTCGTCGCCCGCGACTCGGCCGAGGTGTGGGCGCACCCGGAGCTCTTCCTGCTCGACGGGCAGCGGCAGCCCACGGTGGTGGCCGGCGTCCCCCCGGACTACTTCTCGGCCACCGGCCAGCTGTGGGGCAACCCCCTCTACAACTGGGAAATCCTCGCCTCGACCGGTTACGCGTGGTGGGTGGACCGCGTCCGCCACGCCTTCGAAACCCTGGACCTGGTGCGGCTCGACCACTTCCGCGGCTTCGCGTCCTATTGGGAGGTGCCGGCGGGCAACGACACCGCGATCGAAGGCCGCTGGCGGCCGGGGCCGGGCCACGCTCTCTTCGATGCGCTGCGGCAGGCCCTCGGCGAGCTGCGCCTGGTCGCCGAGGACCTCGGCGAGATCACGCCGGACGTGATCGAGCTGCGACGCGAGCTCGGGATGCCGGGGATGGTGATCCTCCACTTCGGCTTCTCGCCCGAGCCGCGCTCGACCTTCATCCCCTACGCGCACGAGCGCAACATGGTCGTGTACACCGGGACCCACGACAACAACACCTCCGTCGGTTGGTACCACGAGGATGCCGGCGAGGACGAGAAGGACCTGGTACGGCGGTACGCGGCGTGCTCGGGGCGGGAGATCCACTGGGACCTGATCAGGCTGGCGATGGGTTCGGTGGCCGATCTCGCGATGGTGCCGCATCAGGATTTGGCCGGCCTGGGCAGCGACTGCCGCATGAACACGCCGTCGGTGGGCGAGGGCAACTGGCGCTTCCGGATCACCCCACCGATGCTCGGCCACGGGATCCAGGCGCGGCTGTACGACCTCATCGAGGTCTACGGCCGGATGCCGCCGGACGTCGGCCGCTCCGTCTCGACCTGATCCCTCTGCGTCCGCTGCGACGCCTGCGGAACTCCTGTTCGGCCCCGCAGCGCCGCAGTCCTACGTGCAATTTCCGTGTCAAACCACCGGTTGTGGTGATGGGCCTCACCGGGCCAGCCTTGCCCGGGCCGCGGCCTGTGATCGATACTTGGTTTCATGAAGCTGTTCTCTGCGACCGCCGTCGCCGGGCTCGCAGCGCTGCTCTGCGCCGCGGCCGTCGGTGCGACCACCATCGTCCCGCCGGACGACCCGGGCGAGCTGGCGCTGCACAGCCGGGCGGTGTTCCTGGCGCGGGCCGGCGCGAGCTCGGTGGAAGCGACGGCGGGTTATCTCTCGACCGTCACCGAGCTCGAGGTGCTGCGGGTGGTCAAGGGTGAGCTCGCAGTCAGCGACCGCATCCGGGCGCGGGTCCCCGGTGGCGTGCGGGACGGGGTCGGCTGGGCGGTCGCCGGATCGCCCCGGCTGGCCGAGGGCGCGGTCTACCTGCTCTTTGCCGATTTGAGCCCGGACGGGCGCTGGCAGCCGCGCCTGCTGGCCGAGAGCGTGCTGCGGAGGCGTGAAGCCGGGGACGGTTCGGCAGTCCTCGAGCCGGTGCCCGAAGCGGCCCAGGTCGTGCGGGTCGCGAAGGCAGGGGCCGGTTTGCCGCTGCTCCCGGGACCGGTCCACGAGGGGCGCTTCCTCGACGCACTCGAGCGCCGTCTCGGGGGCGAGCCCGGCTGGCGTTGGCAGCCTCTCCTCGCCCCGGTCGACGATGCGGGTGCCGAACGCAAGGCGGCGCCCGCGGGCTGCGCCTTCATGACCTACGACGACGGCGACGGCAACCCCATCCGCTGGCGGAGGTTCGACTCGGGCGGTTCGCTGACGATGAGCGCCGAGACCGGCACGGAGGCGGCGGTCCAGGACCTGGTGGTCGGTGCGCTCGACCGCTGGAACGGGATCACCTCCACCTCCCTGGACCTGAGCTACGGCGGCGCGAACGCCTCCCCGCCTTCGCAGTGCAACGGCGGAACGACCGATTTCACGCGCAACGCCATCCTCTTCGACGACCCCTGCGGGGAGATCGCAGACCTCTCCGGGTGCACCGGCACCCTGGCCTTCGGCGGGCCGTCCTTCTATACATCGACCTACACCTTCGACGGCCGGCCGTGGCACGAGGCCACTTCGTGGTTCGTGATCGTCAATGAGGGCGTGGCCGAATGCCTGTCCGACCTCAGCTACGAGCGCATGCTGTCGCACGAGATGGGCCACGGGCTCGGTTTCGGTCACGTGGCGGACGCGTCCGCGATGATGTACTCCGACTGCTGCCACGACCACAACCAGCTCGACATCGCCTGCACCCAGTACCTGTACCCGGTATCGGCCTCGACCGCGACGCCGACCAGGACGCCCACCCGCACTCCGACCCGGACGCCGACCCCCTCCGGCGGCGCGACCCCGACCGCGACCCGTACCCCCACCCGAACGCCGACTGCCGCCGGCCCGAGCCCAACGCCGACGCCGACCCGGACGCGAACCCCGACGCCCGGCACGCCGCTGCCGTCGCCGACCCCCGGCGGCTCGTCGCGGGTCATGGTGCCGGTCGTGGTCCACTCCGAGGGCGTCGGCGGGACCGCGTGGCGCTCCGACGTCGTGGTCACCAACCGCAACGCGCGCAGCCAGCAGCTGCGCTTCACCTACCTCGCCGGCGATGCCACCAGCCACACCGCGGTTCGCTCGCTGCCGGGCTTCGCCACCCTGTTGCTCGAGGATCTGGTGGCGACGCTGTTCGGCGCCGGCGACGGCAGGGGGCCGCTCGACGTCGAGGTCGTGACCGCCGGCACCGCGCCGCCGGCGGTCGTGTCGCGCGCCTATGCCGCGAGCCCCTTCGGCAACCTTGGCTCGGGGCTGCCGACCGACACACAGCCCGCGACCGTCTCCGTCAGCATGCCGGGGCTGTTCCACGATCAGGAGTTCCGCTCCAGCATCGCGGTCACGGCGGGCGAGAACGAGGTGTGGGCGAGCTTCGACCTGTTCCGAGGCGAGGACGGCCTGGTCTCGGGGGCCGTGCAGCGCCGCGTCGACCCGGGCGCGCAGAACCAGTGGACCCTGCAGCAGCTCTTCCCGGGCTACCCGCGCGAGGGGGTGCCGATGACCGTACGGGTGTCGCCCTCGAGCCCGGCGGTCGTGTACGCATCGTTGGTCGACAACGCCTCCACCGACTCCGCGGTCTTTGCCGGCAGCGAGGCTGCCACGACCTGGATCGTGCCGGTGGTCGCCCACCTGCCCGGCGCCGAGGGGACCTTCTGGAGCTCCTCGGTGTCGCTGTGGAACGCCGGAGGCACCACCGCCTGGGTCGATCTCGAGTACCTGCCGGAGAAGACCGACAACTCGGCCGGAGGCCTGCACGCACCGTACGTGCGCCTCGATCCCTACGCGACGAAGATCCTCGACGACGTGGCCTGGGACCGCTTCGGGATCGACGACGGCAAGGGCGTGCTGGTGGTCGACGCGACCCAGCCGATCACCGTGACCTCGCGGGTCTTCACCGGCGGGCCGAACGGCGGGAGCTCGGGCAACGGGGTGCGGGCCGTCCGGGCGACGGCCTTCGACGACCGCGACCGCGTGCTGGCGGGGGTGCGGGCGACGAACGGATTCCGCACCAGCCTCGGCCTGGTGACTGGCGATGGCGCCGTGAGCTTCACGGTCCAACTCCGCGACGGCGACGGGACCCTGCTGGCGACGCGGGACCTGAGCGTGCCGGCGCGGTCGCTGCGCCAATGGTCCGTCGAGCAGCTTTTCGGTGCCGGCTTCACGGCCCCGGCCCCCGCGGGCTCGCTCGTCGTGCAGGGCAGCGCCGGCTTCCTGGCCTACCTGACCGTCATCGACGGCACCTCCCAGGACCCGGTCTTCGTGATGCCTCATTAATTCCGCGGCGCCGGGCGCCGCGGAATGACAGCGTCCCGAGGTCGCTACGCTCCCTCGGGACGAAGGGCGTCGCAGCTGGGATCACTCGGCAAAACGGAGGTCGTTCGTCTCGTTGGAACACTCGAGGCACGTCGGACCGCGACCGCAGGGGGGCGAATCCTCGGGGAGGGCGGGAAACTCGCAACTTCGAACTTCTGAAGTCCCCGGACAGCCCCACCCGCTCCTCGTCGGCCTAAACCCGGCTTCCTCCCTGGCATCAGTGAAACAACCCGTCGGGACACACGGAAGGAAGGTGAGTGGCTGATCCAGGACCCTCCCGATGGCCCGATTGTCAACGCAGTGAAAAAACTGAAGAGCGACAACCTTGCGAGAGTGATGCGGCTCACATGGCTGTTCTTGATCCGAGACGCGACATCTGTGACGCTGGAAGGGATGGTGTTCGTGAGCTCCCGGATTGCAGCTGTCGTCTTGGCAGTGATGAGCGCAGGACTTGTCGGTGCCGCCACCATCATCGCCCCCGCCGATCCGGGCGAACTGGCCGAACAGAGCCAGGGCGTATTCCTCGCGCGCGCGCTCGGCAGCAAGGCCGTGCGGACGAGCCACGTCTCGACGGTCACGGAGTTCGTGGTTGTGGAGACGATCAAGGGCGCGCTGACATCGGGTGTGCGCGTTACGGTGGTGGTGCCGGGCGGACAACTCGAAGATGAGATCTGGTTCGTGCCGGGCTCGCCGAGCTTCGCTGAAGGTGAGATCTACCTGATCTTCGCCGATCAGGGTGGTGACGGTTGGTGGCGGCCGAGACTGCTCGCCGAGAGTGTCCTGCGGAGGGAGCTCGGTTCAGACGGTGGGAAGGTGCTGGTGCCGGTCGAGGAGTCTGTCGAAGTCGAGAGTCTCCCCGTACCGGGGGCGGCGACAATTCTGTTCCCGGGAGTCATCAAGGAGCGACCGTTCATCGATGCCCTGGCGCAGCGGCTCGGTGGGCGCCGGGGATGGGATTGGGAGCCGCTGGTGGATGCCGACAGCGCAGCTTCGGCTGCGGTGAAGGCCGCGCCCGCCGGCTGTGCATTCATGCAGTCGGGCAGCACCAACTTTCGGTGGCGGAGCTTCGACACCGGCGGCTCGATCACGATGTGGGCGGGCAACACGGCTGACTCTTCGATCAGCGGCGGCGGCTACGTCGAGGTGCAGGATGCGCTGGGACGTTGGAACGCCGTTCCATCGACAAGCATTGACGTCCTTTACGGGGGGCCCGGCAGCGCAGCGGTTAGCTGCACGTCAGGGAACAACGACTACGTGTCGAACACGGTGATCTTCAACGACCCGTGCAACGATATCGCGGACCTCAGCGGCTGCAGCGGCACCCTGGCATACGGAGGCGTTGGTGCCAGCGGCACCCACACCTTCGACGGCGCGACCTGGTACTCCCTGAACAACTGGTACGTTGTGGTGAACAACGGCGCCGGCTGTCTCGGATCGACGAACTACGAGATCATGCTCACCCACGAACTCGGTCACGGGCTCGGCTTCGGCCATACATCAGATCCGGCGTCACTGATGTTCCCGAGCTGCTGCCACCCCCACAACACTCTCGACAATACGTGCGCTCAATACCT
>DATIVB010000657.1:0-1726 GCA_035466375.1 Chondromyces sp. | reverse complement strand
AGCGTCGGCGCTGTGATAGGGCTGTCCAAGTTTATGGCACCAGTCGGCAGTAAACGGCAGTGAGCTCAGTGTGAACATCTTTTGCGAGACATTGCCACCTCTGATATCATGGATGCTATGTCTGACCTACGCACCTACACGCTGGCAGAAATCGAAGAGCGCACGGGGTTCGACAAGCGCACCATCGCCTACTACGTACAGCAGGGTCTGGTGCCGAAGGTCGGCCGTCGCGGCCCCAAAACGCGTTACCCGCAGGTCTTCCTCGAACGCCTGCAGTTCGTCAAGTTGGTCCGCGACACGCAGGACCGGGGCGAGATCGGCAGCCTGACCTTGGCGGAGATCCGCACCATCCTCGAGCGGCTGCCCGAAGAGATGGTGGGCGACGTGGTCGCAGGCCGCGAGCCCCTGCAGGCGGTGGCGTTCCCCGGTTCGGCCCCGGCGCCGGACGAGGTGACGGCCCCTCGCGAGGTGGTGTTCGCGGAGGCGCGGCGATTCGAAGATCGAATGCAGGGACCGAGCGCCGGGTCGACGCCGGGCAACGGCTCGCGGCCGGGTGCAGTGGAGGAACCGGTGGATTTGAATCGGAAGGTGCGCCTCGGTGTGCTGGATGTCGCCAGCCAGGTCCAACCGCCGGCAGCGATGGGACGGACGGCGCCCGTCGCTTCGGCGGCGGTTCAGCCCGCCTTCGACCGGGCCATTCAGCCCGAGGCCGCGCCGCCGGCGGCGGTCGTGGGTCCGGAACCCGCCCCCGAGGCCCGGTCAGAGCCCGGAGCCGGCGTTGAGGCAAGCCCTCAAGACGACCCGGACAAGGTGGTCGCCGAGCGCCTCGGCTGGGCGCTCGCCCGCCTACAGCGCGCACTCACCAACGTTCCCAAGCGCACCCGGGGCAACACCGAGAGCTGGCACCGCGCCCGCATCACGCCCGAGCTGACGATCTCGGCGCGCAACCTCCCCGAGGAGCAGGCCTACCTGCTCGACAATCTGTCGCGGATCCTCAAGAAGCTGCTCTGGGAGGCGTGGGAGGAGTAGGCACCGCCCACCCACCCAACCCCGAGTTCGGAATGAGGAATTCGGAATGAGGAATGCCGCCCGCCCGCCCATTTCGGATTTCGGATTTGGGATTTGGGATTTCCGCCCACCCGCCCGGTCTCATCGTTTGAACGTTTGAACGTTCCACGTTAGAACGTTCCGCCCGCCCGCCCACGGAACCTGCGGCGTTGCGGGTCCACACGAAGAAAGGGACAGGAGCAGTGGCAGCTGCAGTGGACAGCGACAGCGTCCCGACGGGCGTGTGAGCACAACCCCGATCATCCCCTCGGGTTGAGCAGCCGCCAGGTCATGGCGCGCACTTCGTCGAAGGTCGCCAGCACGGTGGCAGTGCCACGCCCATCGACGACCCCTGCGTGCGACAGCAGGCGGAGATGGCTGTCCACCTCCCTGGCCGAGGCGTAGGCGATCCGCCAGTAGTGCTGCCGGTCCCTTCCGGACCGGCCCTGACCCTCGGCGAGGTTCGCGGGAACAGAGCTCGCCGAGCGGATCACCTGATCGGCGATCGACTTGAGAGGCGCCGGCACCCTGATCACGAGCTTGATCGCAGTGCCTGCGGCTTCCAGGGCTTTCGAGTGGGCGACGAGGTCGGTCGTCGTGAGGGCGTCGAGCATGGCCACCTCCGGGTCGTTCATGCCCTCTCCCCAATGCCGGTGGGGCAGCCGAGGTCAAGGGTGCT
>DATIVB010000656.1:0-5923 GCA_035466375.1 Chondromyces sp. | reverse complement strand
GTGGTTGTAGGTGACGACCACCACGTCGTAGGCTGGGGCTTCGGCCACGGTGTCATCTTGGCACAGGCGGGGGGAGGGCGCCACAAAGAGCAGGGGGTGGGGAGATCTCGAATTTCGAATTTCGAATTTCGAATTTCCCACCCGCGCCCCCGGGATCAGGGAACAGGCGGCAGGGAGTAGGGGCGAGGAAATTTCGGATTTGGGATTTCGATTTTTCTGAATTAGGAATTAGGAATTAGGAATTAGGAATTGCCACCCGCCCGCCCTCTGCGACGCAGGGTGGAGTGTTTCGTACCATGCGCCGCCTGGGCTTCCCTGTCAGGGCGGGTGGGCGGAACTCAAAACTCAAAACTCAAAACTCAAATCTCGAGCCGTGTGACCTTCTGTTCCGCACGGCGACCATCGTGCCCGCCGCCCATCGGTATACTCGTCGGGATGTTCTCGACCTTGTTGCACGCGCCGCGGGTCGTGGAGGCGTGCGGGTGCGCCTGACGGCGTGGGCGGCGGCGGCCGGCTTTGGGGTGCTGGCAGCCGTGCTGGCCTTGGTCGGCGCCGTGCCCTGGAACGAGGCGGCGTGGGCGGCGGCTGCGGCGGCGCTCGCTCTGGGGCCGAGCGGATGGTGGTCCGGCGAGGGCATGGGCCGCCGCGCTTCGGAGCTGCTGCTGGTGCCGGCGGCCTTCGCCCTGACCATGATCGGCGATCCGGCGATGCGGCGGATGGTGCTGGCACCGCTCCTGGTGTTGGTGGCGTGGGCGGCCGCTGCGGCCGCCTGGCGGCGGGTGCCGGAGGGACGCCGGTCGCTGCTCGCCGCGGTCCTCGGGCTGGCGGTCCGGGCGGCGACCGGGCTCGGCCTCGCCGGCTTCGGCGCGGTCCCGACCTTGGTCGCCGTGGCTCTCGCCGCGCTCGCGCCGTGGGCTGCGGCGCGCCGGCTCGGGCCGCGGGCCGCCGAGCTCGCCGCGCTGGCGGCGGGTGTCCTGCCATGGCAGCGGTGGCCGTTGGCGGCGGCGGTGCTGGCGGTGGTCTGTGCCGTCTGGGCCGCGGTCGGTCCCCGTCGCTGGCGGACCGGTGCGGGCCTCGGCTGGCTGCCCGGTCTCGGCGCCGCGGCGGTGCTTCTGGCCGCGCTGGCGGCGTGGCCGACGGGGATCGGCCGGGGACTGCTGCCCGGAATCGGGTGGATGGGGTGGGCCGCGCTGGCGGCCGCCCTGCTGCTGAGCCTGCGCCTGCCGCCGGGCGCGGCCGGGGCGGCGTGGTTCGCGGCGGCGCTGGTGATGGCCGCGCCGCTCGCGCCGACGCCCGAGCACCGGGCCTTCGATCTCAGCTCCGAGCTCGGGACGTGGACCGGCCCGCCGGCGGCTGCAGGCCCGTGGGTGATCGACCTCGAGGTGCGCGGCGGCGGCGTGCTCGACCCGGAGACTCCGGTCGCAATCCTCGGCTTTGCCGGGGGCGAGCACCTGCTGCGCGCGGCGGTGCCCGACGGGATGATGATGCATCGGCCCGGCGCCGCCACCGGCCGCCGCGGCGAGTGG
Organism: Chondromyces sp.; assembly: GCA_035466375.1. Classification (GTDB taxonomy): domain Bacteria; phylum Acidobacteriota; class Thermoanaerobaculia; order Thermoanaerobaculales; family Sulfomarinibacteraceae; genus Sulfomarinibacter. The sequence goes on along the minus strand of DATIVB010000656.1, from coordinate 4,397 downwards.
CGGCGGGCGGTCCGCCACAGCTTCGAGGTGCCGCGGGGCGAGCGGCCGCGACTCCACCGCCACCCCGCGCTGCCCGAGAATGTCGTCGTCCGGGTCGAGACCGTGGGCCCGGCGAGACCGACCCCGCCCCGCGCGTGGCCGCTGGCGCGCTGGCTGCCGGCGGCGGCGGTCGCGGTGCTGGCGATCCAGCTGCTCGCCGGCACCTGGCGCAGCGCGTGGGCGCTGCTCCCGTGGCTGCCGCTGGTGCTCGGGGCGCTGCTGGCTCGGACCGCGGTGGAGCCGTTGCACCTGGCAGCCGAGCGCCTGGCCCCGGACATTGCACTCGCGGCGCTCGTCGCGGCGTGGCTGCCGGCGGCGCGGAAATGGCTGCTGCAACGGCGGGTTTTCGCAGCGGTCGCGGCGCTGCTGGTGCCGCTCGCGCTGGCGACGCCGCAGCTGACGCCGCCGTTGTACGGCGACGAGCCCTTCCACCTGCTGCTGATGGAGTCGCTGGCCGAGGACCACGATCTCGACATCGGCAACAACCTCGACCTGGCGCAGCACCCGCAGAACGCGCTCTACGCGCCCGGCCGGCCGCTCTTCCACGCGCCGGCCCTCGGCCTGCTGCTGCTGCCGGGCTATGTTCTGGGAGGCAGATCCGGGGCCCTTCTGCTGCTGGCGCTGATGGGCGCCGCCACGGCGGCTCTCATCGCCCGCCGCGCCCGTGATCTTGGAGTGGCCGAGCCCCGGGTCGGGCTGCTGGTGGTGCTGCTGACCGTCACCTATCCGCTGGCCACCTTCGCCACCCAGATCTGGCCCGAGCTCCCGGGGGCGCTGGCGGTTGCGGGGCTGCTCGTGCTCGCCGCCCGCCGCGGGTTCGGCAGCCGTTCGGCGGCGCTCGTGGTCGCCGTCGCGACGGCTGCCGTCAAGACCCGGCTCGCCCTGCTCGCCTTCCCGGTCGCGGCCGCGGTGTGGCTGCGGCGGCGACCTCTGCGCGGCGCGGCGGTGCTTGCTGCGGCCGCCGCCGCCGCGCTGCTGCTCGGCTGGCTCACCATGGGCCACCCCTTCGGCCCCTACCGGCGGCTCCACCACCTGCTCCCCGGCGACCCGGGGCTCGCGCTGCGGGTGCTCGGGGGCCTGGTCTTCGACCCGGCGGGCGGCCTCGCCTTCAACGCGCCGCTGCTGCTGCTGGCGGCTGCCGGAGCGGCCGCGCTGTGGCGCCGCGGCGGGGCCGGGGAGCGCGCGTTGCTCGCCGGTTGCGGGCTCACCGTCGCGGCCCTGCTCCACTCGTCCGAGTGGTACGGCGGCGGCGCGCCGCCGGCACGTTACCTGGTGCCGATGCTGCCGGCCTTCGGGCTGGCCGGCGGCCTCCTGCTCGAGCGCGCCGTGCCGTGGCGCCGGCTCGGCCTGGTGCTGCTGCCGCCGTCGCTGGCGGCGTGGTGGCTGCTCGTGACCCGTCCCCACCACTCCGTCAACCCGGGCGACGGCGGCTACTGGCTGGCCGACGCGCTCGCGCGGCGCTTCGGCGCCGACGCGCGCAGCCTGTTCCCGTCCTTTCTGGTGCCGAACATGGCGACGGTCGTCGTGCCGCTGCTGATCGTCGGGTTGCTGCTCGCAGCCTGGCGGCTGGCGGCGGCGTCGCCGGCGGCGCGCACCGCGCTGCGCCGCTCGTGGGTCGCGCTGTGGCTGGTCGCGGGGGCGGCCCTGGTTCTGAGCCTCGAGCTGCGCTTCGACCGGGTGGTGGAGCTGGAGGCGCCGCAGGTGCGGCGCCACGGGGGCTCGCCGGTGCCCGAGGCGGGCGCGGTGGCACGGTACAGCCACCGGCGCGGTTGGCTTCTCGCGGACGGTGACGCCGTCACGGTGCCTCTCCATGTGGAGGCGAACCGCGGGGTCGTCCTCGAAGGATGGCTCCAGGGGCCCGCACGGCGGCGCTCGCAGCTAGTGGTGCGGTGGAACGAGGGCGAGCCGGCGATCCTGCGCTGGCGGGGGGAGGACCCGCCCGAGCGCGTGGAGCTGCCGCCGCCTCCCGGCGGCGGCCGGCACCTTCTGCACATCGGGTTCTCAGGGCCGCCGAACGGTGCGGTGGTGCTCGACCGCCTGCTGATGGAGCCGATCCCGGCGGCGACCGGAGTGAGGGAGGGTCGATGACCTGGACCGCGTGGTTCGCACTGGGGTTGACCGCCCTCGTCATCGTGGGCCTGGCGCGCAACCTGGCGGCCGATGCACTGCTGTGGGCTGCCGTCCTGGCCTGCGGCCTGGCCGGGATCCTCAGCCTCGAGGAGCTCTTCGTCGGTTTCACCAACACCGGCATGCTGACCATCGCCGCGCTCTACGTGGTGGCCGCCGGGGTGGGGGAGACCGGAGCTCTTGAGCTGATCGGCCGCCGCTTCCTCGGCGGCGTGCGGACCCGCGCCGGGGTCATGGCGCGGCTCGGCGTGGCGGTGCCCACTCTGTCGGCCTTCCTCAACAACACGCCGGTGGTGGCGATGTTCATCCCCATGCTGGCACGGTGGTGTGCCAAGCACCGGATCGCGCCATCGCGCCTCCTCATCCCGCTGTCCTACATGTCGATCCTCGGCGGCATGACGACCCTCATCGGCACCAGCACCAACCTCGTGGTGCACGGGATGATGGCCGACGCCGCGGCCGCCGATCCCGCGCTCGCGGACTCGCTGCGGCCCATGGGCCTGTTCGAGATCGGCGCCGTCGGCCTGCCCTGCGCGGTTCTCGGCATCGCGTACCTGGTCCTGGCCTCGGGCCGGCTCCTGCCCGATCGCACCGATCTCCTGGAAGCGATCGGCGCCAACCCCCGCGAGTACCTGGTGGAGATGGAGGTGACCCCGAGCTGTCGCCTTGCCGGCCTGAACGTCGAAGAAGCGGGCCTGCGCCACCTGCACGGCCTCTATCTCTCCGAGATCATCCGCGACGGCCAGCTGATCGCACCGGTGCAGCCGGACCATCTGATCGCCGCCGGCGACGTGCTCACCTTCTCCGGGGTCGTGGGCTCGATCGTCGAGCTCGATCGGATCCCCGGCCTGGTGCCGGTGGCCGACCCGGACTACGAGCACGAGCTGTCGCTCAAGCGCGAGCGCATGCTCTCCGAGGCGGTGGTGTCGCCGACCTCGCCGCTGATCGGCCAGAGCATCCGCAGCTCCAACTTCCGCGCCCACTACAACGCGGCGGTGGTCGCGGTCCACCGCGGCGGCGCCCGCCTCGCCAGGCGGCTCGGCGACATCGTCCTCAAGTCGGGCGACACCCTGCTCCTGCAGACCGGACCGCACTTCGCCGACGCCCACCGCAACAACCGCGACTTCTTCCTCGTCAGCCGGGTCGGCGGCTCCAGCCCGCCGCGCCACGACCGCGCGGTGCTGTCGCTGGTGCTGCTCGGGCTGCTGGTGGCGCTCCTGACCAGCCAGCTCCTGCCGACCGTGCTCGCCGCCTTTATGGTCGCCGCGCTGATGATCGTCGGCCGTTGCCTGACGGTCGCCGAGGCGCGCGCCTCGCTCGAGCTGCAGACCCTGTTCGCGATCGCGGGCGCGATCGCGCTCGGCCAGGCGCTCCTCAACTCGGGGGCGGTGCACGCCGTGGCCCACGGCGCGGTGGCCACGCTCGGGCCGTGGGGGCCCTACGCCGTGCTGGCGGGGATCGCGGTGCTCAGCATGCTCTTCACCGAGGTGGTGACCAACACCGCGGCGGCGGCGCTGATGTTCCCCCTGGCGGTGGCGACCGCCCTCGATCTCGGGGCCGATCCGCGCCCCTTCGTGATGGTCGTGGCCCTCATCGCCTCGGCCAGCTTCCTGACCCCGATCGGCTACCAGACCAACCTCATGGTGTACGGGCCCGGCGGCTACCGCTTCAGCGACTTCGGCCGCGTCGGCCTGCCCCTCAGCCTCATGCTCCTTGTGGTTGCGACCCTCCTCGCGCCCGTCGTCTGGCCGTTCTAAACGTTCGAACGTTGGAACGTTGGAACGTTGTGCTCATCCGGAATTGCAGCCGATGCGGAAGTCGGTGAGGCTCGAGTCCGCGTCCGAATGACAGCGAAAGTGGCCGGGATCGGTGTCCAGCGGCCGCTACCAGTGGCAGCGGCAGCGTCAGAAGGCAGCTGCAGGTTCAGAGAGCAGCGACCGGGGCAGCGGGCAGATGTCGCGTTCGCGGCATGCCACCTCCGTGTCGACCGTGACCGGACTCCGTCGCCTTTCGAGGCGTCAACGCGAACCGTCGCAACCACGAAGGCACCAAGACACCAAGGAAAACACCAAGGGTTCTCTTTGTTAACATCTTCGTGCCTTGGTGTCATTGTGGTTCAACGGTGGGTGGGTGGAGGGAAATCCGAAATCCGAAATCCGAAATCCGAAATGGGCGGGCGGGCGGCATTCCTAATTCCGAATTCGACCGTTGCCCATGCCCCGGATTCCCGA
>DATIVB010000655.1:0-2628 GCA_035466375.1 Chondromyces sp. | reverse complement strand
GCCGACCACCCCACCTTCGGGCCCAGCCGGCTGATGGACTTCGAGCTCGAGATGGGCTTCTTCGTCGGCCCCGGCAACGAGCTCGGCGCCCCGATCCCGATCGACCGCGCCGCCGAGCACATCTTCGGCATGGTGCTGGTCAACGACTGGTCGGCGCGCGACATCCAGGCCTGGGAGTACGTGCCCCTCGGCCCCTTCCTGGCCAAGAGCTTCGCGACCTCGATCTCGCCGTGGGTGGTGAGCATGGAGGCCCTCGAGCCCTTCCGCTGCGCCGGCCCCGCCCAGGACGACCCCGAGCCCCTCCCCTACCTCCGGAACCCCGGGCCGGCGGCCTACGACATCGGGCTCGAGGTGCTGCTGCAGTCGCGGACCATGGCGGCGCCCGAACGCATCGCCGAATCCAACTTCAAGTACCTGTACTGGAGCGCGTACCAGCAGCTCGCCCACCACGCCTCGGGCGGCTGCAACCTGCGGCCCGGGGACCTGCTCGCCTCAGGCACCATCTCCGGCCCCGGCAGGCACGAGCGCGGCTCGATGCTCGAGCTCGCGTGGCGCGGCTCCGAGCCGATCACCCTGGAGGGCGGCGAGCAGCGCGCCTTCCTCGCCGACCACGACACCGTCATCCTGCGCGGCCGCTGCGAGCGGGACGGCGTGAGGGTGGGCTTCGGCGAGGTGCGCGGCAGGGTGCTGCCGGCGGCAGGCTGAAAGGCATCGCCCGCGAACCTTCTGCGGCGCGGCGCTCGGCGCCGCCGCTCAGGGGAGGGTTGGATCGGCGCCCGCCGCGGGAAGTGGCTCCGGCAGCACGTGAACGATGCCCGGCGGCTCGCGGCGCACCACCGTCGCGTGCGCCAGGAAGGCGGCCCCGAAGCTCGACGAGACGACCCGCGCCGAGCCCTCGGCCCGTGCCGTGACCCCGACCGCCGCGAAGAGGTTCTTGACCTGGCGGACCTCGCGCGCCGCCAGCCGCAGCTGCCGGCTGCCGAGCACAGCGCCCGTGCCGTCCACCACGGTGAGCTCGACGTCGATCGGCGCCTTCGAAAGGTTGGCGAGGGCGAGGCCGGTCAGCGTGCGCTCGCGGCCGTCCGGGTTGTTGGCGACCCCAGGCAGCACCACGGCGGCGCCGCCGGCGGACGGACGCGGGGCGGGGACGGCATCGATGAAGGCCGGCGGCGGCACGGTGCCGGCGGCGTCGCGGGTGCGGATGCGCGCAGCCACGGTGCGCCCTTCCCCGGTGACGCGCAGGGCGCCGAAGCCCTCGCGATCGAAGAGCTCGCCGAGAACGTCTTCCACCCGACGCAGCTCGTACGGCTCGAGCGCGATCCCGACGCCCGGGGGCGGGGCGGTGCCGGCGCCGGCGAGCAGCAGCTCGAGGCGCAGCGTCGCGGGCTCGTCGGAGAGGTTCTCGAGCTCGAGCTCGCTTCGCCAATCGGCGCCGGCGTAACCCGCCACGCGAGCCGCCGGCAGCAGGTACGAAACCGCGGGCATTGCAGGCGCAGCCGCATCGGCCGCCGGAGGTCCGTCGGCGAGCGTCCGGGCCGCCGAGCGCACCGTCGCCAGGCCGAGCTCGCCGCGCACCACGAACGCCCCGGTGGCCGCGAACAGGATCGGCACCGCGAGGAGCACCCAGCGCTCGCCGCGGCGGACGGCCCGAAAGGCGATGAGCAGCGCCAGGAACGGCAGAACCAGGAGGACGCGGGCGTAGGCGTAGGCCTCGACATAGACCGGCCCGGCGAGCACCAGCCCGAGCAGCCCGAAGGCGGCGAACACCGCCTCGGGGGCGGACCAGCGGCGCCACCGCCGGGCAACCGACACCAGGGCGGCGGCGCACGCCGCCAGCGCGAGCAGGCCCGCGACCTCCATCCGCGCGGCGGGGAGGCCCATCTCCGCGAGCCGCGCGAGCTTCCCGGGCAGCCACGCGAGGGGAAGGCCGAAATTGCCGCCCACGTGGTGGTCCCGGCCCGCCCCGATCAGGAGGCGCAGGCCGAGCTGCCACCCCGAAAACGCGAGCAGCGGCAGCGCGAGATGGACGGCCGCGGCACGCCACCGCTGCCGCCGCAGCTCGATGAAGCAGAAGGCCGCTGCCGCGAGCAGCGACGTCTCGCGCACCAGGGTGGCGGCCACCAGGGTCGCGGCTGTGGCGCGCGGCCGCTCCCGGCGGTGCAGCCACAGGGCTGCGAGGATCAGCGCCACGGCCGCCCCGTCCGGCGTGCTGCGGAACATCGACGTGGCGAGGCCGGCGCTGACGGCGAGCAGCAGGGCCCAGGCGGCCGAACGCCGGTCCGCTGCGAGCCACTTCGCAGCGAGGTACACGGCGGCGAGCCCGCCGCCCCAGCACAGCAGCTGGTAGAGGAGCACCGCGAGGCCCGGCCGCCCGAGGGCCAGCATCCAGGCGGCGAGCGGCAGCCCGATCCGGCCCGCCCGGTAGTAGGGCGCGTCGAGGCAGGCCGCAGTCTCCGGCCTCAGCAGCAGCGGGTCGCCGGCGAGGATGGCGTAGTACTGGCCGTCGTAGCCGTGCTCGCTCGAGCGCGGGATGGCGGCGAACGCCTCGGGGTGGATGCGCTCCTCGCCGAGGCACACGAAGGCCCGCACGTCGCCGCCGTAGCGGCCGAGGGCGACGACGCCGAGCAC
>DATIVB010000654.1:0-2438 GCA_035466375.1 Chondromyces sp. | reverse complement strand
GGCGCCTGGATGACCCCCGCCGAGCGGCAGTCGATCCTCGCCGAGAGGGCGGCCCGGGAGAACGCCGAGCAACGGGCCCTGGAGGACGAGATCCGCGCCGTCGAGGCGGAGATCGCGGCCGACAGACAGCGCGCGGAGGCGGACGAGGAGGCCTTCCGCCGCGGCGGCCTTCCCCGCTATGGCGACCCGGTCTACTGGGGCTGGGGTGCCGGACCGACCTCATGGCCCGCCACGCCGCAACAGCAGCCGCACGAGCTCAGCGGTTCGGTGGAACCGGTCTCGAGATGAAGACGGAGAGATCCATGACGCGTACCCTGCCCGCGCTTTCGCTCCTCGGCGCCCTGCTCGCGGCGTGCTCGCCGCCGTCGCAGGTGGACGAGCTCGTCGCCTCCAACCTCGCCGCCCGCGGCGGCGTAGAGCGGATCCGCGCCCTGCAGTCGGTGCGCGAGACCGGCACCGTCACCGCCGGCGCCGGCCGGGTGGCGCGGGTCGTCCGCGAGCGCAAGCGGCCGGGGCTCTTCCGCCTCGAGTTCGACTCCCAGGGCACCACCAGCGTCTTCGCCCACGACGGCGAAACCGGGTGGCAGGTGGCCCCCCTGCAGGGCCAGTTCGATCCCCAGAGGGTGCCGCCGGAGTCCGACGCCGCGGGCGGGCTCGACCAGCGCGACATCGAGGGGTATCTCGTGGACTGGCGCGAGAAGGGGCACCAGGTGGAGCTCGTCGGCCGAGAGGAGCTGCCCACCGGCGAGGCCTTCAAGCTCCAGATCACCCTCGCCGACGGCACCATCCGCACCGACTACGTGGACGTCGAGTCGCGCCGCATCGTCCGCTCCGACCTGGTGCGCATCGTCCAGGGCCACCCCGTCCGGATGGAGACCACCTTCTCGGACTTCCGCGAGGTTGAGGGGCTCGTATTCCCCCACCGCATCGAGACCCATGCCGCCGACCGGCCCGAGGTGGTGACCATAACCATCGACTCCATCGAGCTCGACCCCGAGCTCGACGACGAGCGCTTCCGGTTTCCGGAGTAGATCGATCGGCGAGGCGCCCATTCCTGTCGTGCGCCAGTGATTCCGTGGAGCCCGGGTCGTGGATCTTACGATCACCATCTACAAAAATGCGCCCGGCACCGGGTTATTGTGGGGCGTCCCGCCTGCCGGCCGGGTAGGCGACCAGCCTCAACCGGCTCCCGTCAAACCAAACGTGCACTGCTCTGCAGATCCATGACCCTCTGACCACGCCCCGCTGTTCGGGGCCCGAGCGACCGCCTCGTCGCGAGCCGGAGCCATCCGCATCCCGATCGCCATGCCGAAGAGCCGACATCTTTACGGTGCCGGCGCCGCACCGTATGATGCCGGCACGAGAAACGTCGAAAACCGGTAGGCACCTCTCGTGCCGGGGAGTTGATGATGGCGCCGCTACGACAGCACGACATGAGCCTGAGATCGGCCACCACCGAGGAGGTGCAGGCCCTGTGGAACGAGCGCTGGTTCGGGCTCGTCGTCGGCCTCAACACGGTGTACACGCCCGACGACGTCGAGGGGCTTGCCCTGGTCGACTTTCAGGACGAGATCGTCGGGCTGGCGACCTACCACGTCGAAGGCCCGGCGGGCCAGATCGTGACCCTCGACACCATCCTCCGCGGGCGCGGCTTCGGCCGGCGCCTGCTCGAGGCGCTCGAGAGCACCTTCCACAAACGCGGCCTCGGCCGCGCCTGGGCGCTGATGACCAACGACAACCTGCGCGCGGCGGGGCTGTACCTCTCGCGCGGCTATCGGCTGGTCCGCGTCCACCTCGACGCCGTCGACCGCGTGCGCGAGCACAAGCCCAAGCTCCCGTCTACGGGGTACGAGGGCATCCCGGTCCGCGACCTCTGGGAGTTCGAGAAGCTCGACCTGCTCGGCATCCCGGTGCCCTGATCGTGAGGGCTTGCACCAGTTGATCTGCAAATATGTACTCGGCAGGCAGGCTACGTCCGGGTGGCGGCCGGCCGGTGGGTTGGCAGCAGCATCGAAACCTGCCGTTGGTAGCGGCGGTAGGCGTCGCCGAACTCGGCCACCAGGTCGCGCTCCTCGAGCCTGACGGCGATTACGACCCAGACAGTCCAGAGCACGTTGAACAGGAGGCGGTCGGCGGTTACGTCGGGCGCCGTCCAGATCATGACCAGGACCGCGGTGTAGAGGGGGTGGCGAACCCACCGGTACGCGCCGCGCACAGCGAGCTCCGGCTCGGCCGGGGAGGCGCCTCTGAGGTGGGCACGGATCGGCCGAGCGCCGAAACCGTCAAGGGCGTCGAGGGAGCGCAGCCCCCACAGGAACCCGGCCGCCGCGGCGACGAACAGCGCCCGGAGCAGCCACCGCAGGGGCGGCCCCGCGCTGACCAGGACCGGCTCGACGGGCTGCCAGAGCAGCATCACCGTCCACAGCACGAGGCCGGAG
>DATIVB010000653.1:0-3588 GCA_035466375.1 Chondromyces sp. | reverse complement strand
AGCCGATCAGGTTCATGATCGTCGACTTGCCGGAGCCCGACGGCCCCATGATCGCCACGTACTCGCCCGCTTCCACGTCGAGGTCGACGCCGTCGAGCGCCCGCACCTCGACCTCGCCCATGCTGTAGATCTTGCGCAGCTGACGGATCGAGATCAGCATCAGTCGAAGTCTTCCCCTTCGTCGGTTTGGCTGCCGTCGGTCTCTTCCCCGCCGTCATCTTCCTTGGCGACGACGCGGTCGCCGGCGTGCAGGTTCTTGAGGGTGCGGTAGGGGCCGATGATGACCTCGTCGCCTGCGGCCAGACCTTCCGTGATCTCGACCGAGAGCTCGTCCGAGATCCCCGTCGCCACCCGCCGCGCCTCCGCCTCGCCCTCCTCGTCGATCAGATACACGACGTCGACCTCGTCGAGCCCCTTGGCCTCGCTGCCCTTGACTTCCTCGCCGTCGTCGTCGAAGCGCCGCTTGACGACCGCCTGGATCGGCACCGTCAGCGCGTCCTCGCGGGTCGCGGTCAGGATGTCGACCTTGGCGGTCATGGCCGGCCGCAGCCGCGGATCGGGGTTCTCGATCTCCACCTTGACCGCGAAGTCGATGGTGCCGAGGGCAGGGTCCTGGCGCCCGGAGGTGGCGATCTCGACCACCCGGCCCCTCTGCGGCTCTTCGCCGAGGGCGTCGACCGTGATCTCGGCCTCCTGGCCGAGCTCGACATCGACCACGTCGACCTCATTGACCTCGACCTCGGCCAGCAGCACCGACATGTCGGCCACCGTCAGGATCACCGATCCCGGGAGGTTGGTGCTTCCCGGCACCACGGTCTCGCCCTGCTCGGCGTTGAGCTGGATAACGGTGCCGTCCATCGGCGAGCGGATGGTGGTCCGCGCGAGGTCGTCCTCGGCCCGCTGCAGGGCCGAGCGGAACTGCTCCACGCTGTGCCGTGCCGCCTCGAGCTCGACCGTGATCGTGTCGACCGCGAGCTCGGCGGCGTCGAGGGCCTCCTGGCTGACCAGACCGTCGGCGATCAGCTCGCGGGCCCGCCGGAGGTTGCGCTCGGCGTCCTTGAGCTGCACCTGCTGCCGCTGCACCGACACCTCGGCCTGGCGGAGGGCGGCCCGCGCCTGGTTGCGGGCCGACTCGTAGAGGTCGCGTTCGATCTCGAGCAGCAGCTGCCCGGCTTTGACCCGCTGCCCCTCGACGACCGGCAGCGAGATGATCTCCCCGACCACCTTGGCCGAGATCTCCACCTTCTTCTCGGGGGTGATCTCGCCGGTCGCCTTGACCCGTGATGAAATCGTGCGCAGCTCGGCGGCCTGGACCTCGACCTCCTCGCCGCGCGGGCCGGCGTCGCGCAGGCTGGCCCACACGACCAGTCCGAGCACGACCACGGCCCCGGCGATGATCAGCGCTTTCTTCATGCGTATCTATCCCTTCGGGCGGACCGTTCCGTCCGCTTCCCGACCTCGCAGGCGGTGGGAGTGCCGCTCAGCCGAACACGGTGGCGAGCCCGGCCTTGATCGCGATCCACAGCACCCACGGTACCAGCGCGGCCGTCACGGCCTTGCCGCGCGAGATCTTGCCGACGGCCTCGAAGCCGATCACCAGCAGGATGACCGCCCAGATGTTGAAGATGCTGATGGTGCTCGCCACCGACGCCAGCCAGGCCGGAGCGTCCGGCGACATGAAGGCGCCGAGATTGGCCTTGACGACGTTGGCCAGCTCGTCCTGCGGCACCTTGCCTACCCGTTGCACCAGGATGCTCATCAGCACCAGCGCGACCGCGGTGGGCGGCCAGTAGGCGTGCAGAGTGGTCGAGAGCGAGCGGACGTAGTCGATGTCGGAGCCGACGATCTTGAGCATCACCAGGAAGACCGCTGCCATCAGCGCCCACGCGATCGGCGCGATGACCAGACCGATGATGGGCCCGAACTTCGCGAACTTCTCGCCCTGCTCCACCATCCGCTCGATCTGCGCGTCGGAGAGCTCGTCCGCGCGATCGGCGAGGCGGGCGCGGATCGAGGCCTCGGTGTCGATGTGGGGCGCCATGACCACCTGCACGCCGACGCCGAGCACGACCAGGATCACCATCAGCAGCACCCAGGTCGGTTTGGCGGCGATGTCCGCGAACACCTCACCGGGCGACGTGAACATCATCCACAGCCGCTGCACGGCACTCTGCTTCGCCGCGGGCGACGCGGTCGGCGGCTGGGTCAGCTCGGGCTCGTAGCTCGGACGCTCGGAACTTCCATCCATGACGGCCTCCTCCGTGATTCAATCGATCGTACGTGGCGGCGACGATTATATTCCGGTCTCCGGCCGACATGGGCCCGAATCGGGCATTTCGGAAATAGGAATTAGGAATTAGGATTTCCGCCCGACCGCCGAGTCCGGGTGAAGAGGTGAAGAGGTGAAGCATGACGGGTTGGATGCGCGAGTCTTGACCCGTGACGCCTTACCCCATAACCCTTCACTCTTAACCCTTAACTCTTGACCCTTAACCCGGCTCTGTGCTCTCTGTGTCTCTGTGGTTCAAACGACTCCTCGAATAGATCGGTGGAACCGCATCGGAGGTCGTTGTACCGAGATCGCGCCGCCTGCTCGCTGCCCCGGTCGCTGCCCCGGACGCGGCCCACTGACACTGAAATTGTCACTGAAACTGCCGCTGAGACCGCCACGGCCATCTGCCGCTGTTACTGAAGCTGAATCCGGGCACGGAGACGGACACGCGTCGTGCCCGATGCCTCCATCCCATGCAATTCCGGATGAACCGAACGTTCGAACTTTCAACGTTCAAACGTTCGAACGTTTAACGTTCCAATGTTCCAACGATCCCCGAACGGGCGAGACGCCCGCACCACCAATTCGATTCTCGGCAGGGGAGGGTGGGTGAAACGTTCAAACGTTGAACGTTCCAACGTTCCAACGATGCCATTGCAGGCGGGCGGAAAATTCAAAATTGAGAATTGAAAATTCAAAATTGAAAAATCCCGCTTCCGCCGCTCTGCTACATTACTTCCCCGATGGTCGGCCGTGTGGGTTTCGTGCGCCGGATGGGAGCCTCCCTCGCCCTCGCGGCGTCAGTGGTCGGGACCGCATCTGCCGCGGATCCGCCGCCCGTGGAGTCGATCGAGGAGCTCGTTGTCCGGGTCGGACGTACCCGGTGGACCACCGACAACTCGGTCGAGCTCCTCGACGACCCCCGCACTGCCTGGCGCGCCCGGGTCGAGCTGGTGGAGAACGCGCGCCACCACATCCTGATCAGCGCCTTCGCCTGGTACAACGACAAGCACGGCACCGCCCTGCGCGAGCTGCTGGCGACTGCCATCGACGAGCGCCGAAGGGAGGGCTCGGAGCTCGCAGTCCGGGTTCTCGCCGACGCCTCGACCCTGGGGATGTTCTCGCCCGCATTCGGCGCCCTCGAGAGGAACGGTGCGCGGGTGCGGGGCTTCAATCGCAGCTCGTGGGGGCTGAGCCCCATCTACGACGGTCGCATGCACGACAAAGTGCTGGTCGCCGATGGCCGTACGGCCATCATCAGCGGCCGCAACTTCGCCGACATCTACTTCGATACCCGCCTCTGGTGGCTGGATCTC
>DATIVB010000652.1:0-3331 GCA_035466375.1 Chondromyces sp. | reverse complement strand
TCCGGCCCGCTGCAGCGCGCCGCATCCGCCGCGAGCTGCCGTCGGCGACGGTGGTCGAGATGGAAGGCTGCTCCCACTTCGTGCCCATGGAGCGGCCCCGCGAGCTGGCGGCGCTGATCGTCGGTTGGTGCCGCGACCGGCCTTTGCTCGGCGCCTCCTGACCACGGCCATGGATCTGGGCCGTCCGTCGCCGCCATCCCGCCGCGATCTTATTTTTTAGAATTTGCTCCAATAGCTATGGAGTTATATTTGCCCATGCGGGCAGCCGAGGAGGGTCTCATGACGATCGGACTGTGGGTGCTCTCGGCGACCCCGAAAATGGCCGCCATCATGCCCTGTTAGTGGGCGGTTTACGAGCTGGAGGACGGCAGCGTCTGGCTCGCCACGATGAACATCTCGATGATGGCGAGGATGTTCTCGGGTCCGGTCGCCTCGGCCATGGGCGAGGTGGCGGCCGCCGACGAGGCCTTCCTCGCGCAGGTGCTCGCCTGACCCGTCGCGAGCGGCGCGTCTGAGGCTCTTCGCGGGGGATCGCTGCTACCATCGGCGGGAGGACCGAACATGTTCCGTGGGACCTCGATTTCGCCGCCGCCCTCGCCCCGGACCGACCCCGCACGGGGTGAAGTGGCCATGCGGGCGGGGGCGGGATCCGCCTCGCGGTGGGGAGCCGCCGTCGCCCGTGCTGAGGGGCGCCGCCCGGGCGCCCGGGTGCCTCCGTGACGACGGACGCGACCCGTCCTCCGGCCCGTGCGCCCGGTCGTGAGGACCTGGTCAAGGCCCTCGCGATCGCCGCCGCGTCGTTCGCGCTCTACCTGCTGACGCGAACCCGCCACTTCGGCGGCGACGACACCGTGTTCGCGACCGTCGTGCAGCGCTGGCTGGATCTGGGCGAGGTGGAGCGGGCCTTCCTCCACCCCCACCACGTGCTCTACAACCCTCTCGTCGGAGTCGTCGCGTGGCTGGTGCGGGCCGTCACCGGATCGGTGTTCGTGCTCGACGCTGGCGCCGCGGTGGCTGCCGCGGCGGCCGCGGTGGCGGTCGCGGGGGTGTACCTGGTGGCCCGGCGCCACGGCGTCCCCGACGATGTCGCAGTGCTCACCTCCGCGACGTTGGCAGTCTCGGGCGGCATGTGGCATTACGCGACCACGATGGAGGTTTACACCCTCGCCGCGGCCGGGGTGGTTGCATGGCTCGCCGCCGTCGCCGACGATCGCAGCTCGTGGCGCCGCCTGGCCGCCGGGTTCGCGGCCCCGTGGCTCGGCCACACGGTGCTGCTCCTGCTCCTGCTTCCCGGCGTGTGGCTGCAACGTCGCCGCGCGCGCGTCGTGGTGGCGGCGCTTGCCGCCGGCGTGGCGCTGCCCGGGCTGGCGGTGGCGGGGCTGCTGGCGCTCGCACGCGGGGTGCGGTCGCCGGTGGCAATGGCGGAGCTGATGGTCGGCGGCGGGCTCGGGCACTGGCTCTCGGCGCCGGATGTGGAGGGCGCACTACGCGCCCTGCAGGGCACGGTGGTGTGGCGGAGCTACCACGCCCTGGCCGTCTATCCGCCATCCGCGATGACGCTGTTCGACCTTCTTGGGGGCTTGGCGGCGGCGGTTCTGGCGGCGGCGGTCGTCTGGGGGGGCGTGCGCGGCCTGCGCGACCGCAACCCGCTGGCGGTCGCGGCGGCGTCGGGGGTCGCCGTCCTCGTCCCCCTGTGGCTGGTGTGGGACACCGGCAACCCCGAGCATGCGGTCGCGGCGACGCCCCTGTTCGCCGTGCTGGCCGCGATCGGATTCTCGGCGCTGCCGCGGCGCCTGTCCCTCGCGGGCCTCGGCGCCGCCGCCGCCGCGTTGCTGGTGGCGAACGGCCTCGGCTCGGCCCTGCCGAGGACCCAGCCGCAGCTCAGCCGGACGCTGGTCGTCGCGGAGCACGTGCGGGCGACGGTTCCGGAGGACGGCCTGCTGGTCGCGGTGGGAATCGACGCGGAGCTGCGGCTGGCGCTGCCCTACCTGACTTCGCGCCGGGTCATGGACCTCACGTCCGAGGTCCACGCGGCGCGGCGCTCGGGCGCCCGGCCGGAGGCGGCGCTCGAGCGCTGGCTGAAGACCGCTGCCGCAGCGCCCGAGGCCTGGTTGCTCGAGGACCTTGATCGGCCTGAAATCGCGGCGTGGGTCGAGGAGCTGGGCGTGCCGCCGGCAGCGTGGGAGCGCGCCCGACGCTCGCTGCGCCCCGGCCCGGGAGCGCTCCTCGAGGCCGACGGCGTGGTGATCCGCGAGCCGGTGACCCTGCGCCGCCTGCTGGTTGTCGGGCCGACTCCTCCTGGGTAGTGCGCCGTCCCGTCACCTGCCCGAGGTGCGCTTGCGCGCCGCGAACAGCAGACCGACCCCCCACGGCGCGCCGTCGAACAGCCGGTCGATCGAGAACAGCGACCGCACCAGCGCCACGAGCCGACGCCGCCGGCCGAGGCCCTCGACCCGCCGCAGCGCGGGGTCGCATTCGACCGGCCCCTCGTGCTGCAGGCGCCTTCGGTTGATGCGCCGGAGGACGACGGCGTCGTAGAGCCTCAGCACCGGCCAGCCCCATACGGTGGCCTCGGCCTCGAAACCGGCGCCGCCGAGCACTTCGACCATCATCGACGGCTCGTAGCGCCGCTCGTGGCCGGCCCAGTCGTCCCACTCCGACCACTGGCCGGGGCCGGCGGGTACGGTGCCGACCAGCCACCCGCCGCCCTCGAGAACGCGCGCCAGCTCCGCCGCCGCCGCGCGGTGGTCGGGGATGTGCTCGAGGGTCTCGGCCGAGGTCGCGGCGGCGAAGGCCTGATCAGGGAAGGGCAGCCGCGTGATGTCGGCCACCACCGGCAGCACGTCCCCGCCGCGCCCCGCCGAACGGGCGCGTTCCGCGAGCACGGCCAGCGACCGCAGCGAGGCGTCGGCCGCAACCACCGTCCGCCCCGCCGCCGCCAGGGCCAGCGACAAGGTGCCGACGCCCGCCGCGCACTCCAGGTGCAGCCCGGGCGCCGGCGCCAGCTGCTGCAGGCGGTGGAGGATACGTCCCTCGCGGTGCGCGTGCCGCGGTCCGAAGAACTCGGGGTCGGCGCCCCAGACGGCTTTGCCCATGGGGGGAGGATAGCAATGATGAATTCGGAATTCGGAATTCGGAATTCGGAATTACCGCCCACGCCCCGCTTTGGCGCTGACACAAACTGGGTGCCGGCTGTTCAAGCCCGAGCCCGAGCCCGTTACCGTTACCGTTACCGAAGATTCTGGTCCTGCTCGGAGCCCGGAGTGCCTGCCTTCTTCGCCATTGTCCACGTGGCGCGGCTGCCAGGTCCCGCGAGCACTCCCGGGCGGTT
>DATIVB010000651.1:0-4382 GCA_035466375.1 Chondromyces sp. | reverse complement strand
CAGCGCCAGCTGACTCTGATGAGCGAGGCGCAGGAGATCCAGATGGGGCGGCAGGCCCACCCCGAGGTACTCGCCGCCTACGGGGCCTACGACAACGCCGAGCTGCAGGGCTACGTCCAGGAGATCGGGAAAAAGCTGGCGGCCGTGTCGGAACGGCCGCAGCTCGACTGGACCTTCACGGTGCTCGACGATCCCGTGGTCAACGCCATGGCCCTGCCCGGGGGCTACATCTACGTCAACCGCGGCATCCTCGCCCACTTCAACTCCGAGGCCGAGATGGCGTCGGTTCTCGGCCACGAACTCGGCCACGTCACCGCCCGCCACTCGGTCGAGCAGATCAGCCGCAGCCAGCTCGCGCAGCTCGGCCTCGGCGTCGCGGCGATCGCCAGCGAGGATTTCCGCCCCTACGCCGGCCTCGCCGGCCAGGGGGTCGGCCTCCTCTTCCTCAAGTTCGGCCGCGACGACGAGCGCCAGTCGGACGACCTCGGCCTGCGCTACATGACCCGCGGCGGCTACGACCCTGCGGAGATGCCCAAGGTCTTCGACACCCTCGACCGCCTCGGCCAGGCGCACGGTGGGGGCGGGACGCCGCAGTGGCTGTCGACCCACCCCGACCCGGGCAACCGCGTCGCCGACATGACCGCCAGCATCTCCGAGCTGCCGCCCGAACAGCGGCAAGGCACGGTCGGCCGCGAAGTCTACCTGCGCCGGATCGAGAACCTGGTCTTCGGCGACGATCCCCGCCAGGGCTACGCTATCGCCAATACCTTCTACCACCCGGTCCTCGGGTTCAAAGTCGAGTTCCCCGACCAGTGGCAAATCATCAACCAGCGCCAGCTGGTCGCCGCTCTCAGCCCCAGCCAGGACGCCGTCGTCGTGCTGAGCATGTCCGACAAGGAGACGCCGAACGCCGGCTTCGACGCGTTCTTCGGCCAGCAGGGTATCGAGCGCGGACCGAACCGCGGACGGAACCTCATGGCCTTCCGCGCCCTCGACTCGCAGTCCGGATCACCGGTCATCGAGGGTCTGATCGGCTACCTCAACCACGGCAGGCAGCTCTACCAGCTCATCGGTTATACGAAGATCGCCACATGGGACGCCTATTCGTCGGTCATGCAGCGCTCGCTGACCAGCTTCGCAAAGGTCAGCGACCGCCGCTACCTCGATGTCAAGCCGAGCACGATCGACGTCGTCGAGTTGCCGAGGGCCATGACCCTCGCCGAGTTCGCCGAGAGGTTCCCGTCGACCGTCGAGCTCGACCAACTCGCGCTCATCAACGGCGTGACGGCTCAGACCAGGCTCGAAAAGGGCCAGCTGGTGAAGCGGGTGGTGGGCGGAGAGCTGCCGAAGCGCTGACGCACCGCAGCGCAAACGTGGGCGGGAGGATACTTTGAGTTCAGACGTTTAAACGTTCGAACGTTCAACGTTTGAACGTTCCGCCCACCCGCCCGATATCCACTCGAGACTCGAAACAGGGCGCCATCGGCCGGCTTGGTGGGGGGAGCGGGCGGGAACGTGGAACGTTCGAACGTTTGAACGTTCAAACGGCGCCGAGGGGCCCTCGCCCCTCATCCGGCTTGCGAAGGATCCACAGGTAGGTCGGGAAGGCCCACGGCGCGATCTTCAAGACCGCCAGCGCCAGGCGCTGCCCGAGCGATCCCGGACGCACCATGTCAGCGGCTTCGAAGGCCTCCGGATCGCGCACCACGCGCGCGGTGCAATCGACGATCTCGAAGCGGCGAGCGAGGCGCCGCAGGCCCCACACGGTGAGGTGGGTCTCGTACCGCCTGGCTCCCTTCCCGGTGACCCGCAGCACGAGGTTGGCGAGCGGCCGCGGCATTACGGTGAGCAGGGGCAGGTCGTAGTGGCCGTCCCAGAACCGCAGCCGGTTTTCGGCCGCGAAGTAGCACAGGCCCCCAGCCCGCAGCACCCTGAAGATCTCGTCGAGCATGCGCTGCGGGTCGGGGACGTGCTCGTAGATGTGGGTGCAGGTCACGAGGTCGAACTCACCGTCCGCGAAGGGCAGCTCCAGGGAATCGCCGACGCGGTACTCGATGTTGTCGGCGGCCCGGTTCACCTGCGCCCACTCCACCGCGCCGTCGTCGATGTCGACGCCGACCACCTCGCCGAAGTGCTCGGCGTAGTGCCGGGTCAGAATGCCGGTCGAGCAGCCGATGTCGAGAAGCCGGGCGCGCGTCGGATCGAGGCCCACGGCCCGCGCCGCGTCGAGAATGACCGCGACCGTCTTGCGCGCCTTCTGCAGGCGCCCCCGCTCGTCGAACATCGTGCTCGGGTGAAGCGCCGAAAAGTCCCGCTGATACTCCAGCGCCGCCGGCTGCCCGGAACTCCGCTCCGGCACCTCTCCGGGTTGCGATGGTCCTCCCATGTCGCCATCATCCTACATCCGGGCCTGGCGGGCCGCTCAGCCGGCGGTGGGGGCGGAATCAGCGGGCGGTGCGGCCTCGTTCTCGAGGCGCTCCAGCAGGTCGGCGACGGTGCCCTCGCCCACGGCGGCCAGCCCTGCCTTCCGCACCTCGTGCATCACCGACAGCGACACCCGCTCGATGGGCCGCTGGCGGTACTCCTCGTCGGTGCGGGGCAGGAAGGCCTCGATGACCTCGCACACCCGCACCCGGTCCGGGGGCCGCGACGGGACCACCCCCTCCGACCCCGAGCCGACCGCCACTCGCCGCGCCAGGCCCGCGTTGACCAGACGCTCGAGGTGGCCGTCCACCGAACCCATCGACACCAGGAAACGACGCGACAGCTCGTCCGAAGTCGGTGGGTCCTGGCCGGCGTGGAAGCGGCGCGCGATCTGCAGGTACAGCTGCAGGCCGACCACGGCGTCGTTGCCCGGTTCGCGCCCGCCGGCGGCGCGGCTCCTGACCAGGGCGGCGAAGTGCTGGTGGGTGAAGGCGATCTCGAGGCCCGCGA
Organism: Chondromyces sp.; assembly: GCA_035466375.1. Classification (GTDB taxonomy): domain Bacteria; phylum Acidobacteriota; class Thermoanaerobaculia; order Thermoanaerobaculales; family Sulfomarinibacteraceae; genus Sulfomarinibacter. The sequence continues at coordinate 1,448 of DATIVB010000651.1, read as the reverse complement.
GGACAATGATCCAGGTGATGTAGAGCCAGATCAGGAAGATGGGAATCACCGCCAGCGAACCGTAGATGGTGGAGTAGCGCACCGAGTGTCCGACGGAGCTCGCGAAGAGGTTCTTGGCCAGCTCCCAGAAGACCCCCGCCACCAGCGCTCCGACCAGCGCGCTGCGCAGCTGGACGCGCGTGTTCGGGATCACCAGGTACATCAGCCAGAACGCGAGGAAGGTGAAGAACAGTGGGAACACCCAGGCGCCGAGCTTCTCGAGCGTACCCGGGTCGAAGAGCACCCCGCGGTAGAGCGCGGTCTTGATGCGCGCCGATATGGTGAGGCTGGCGCCCAGGAAGAGGGTGCCGAAGACCAGCACCGAGGTGTAGGCGGTCACCTTGGCAACCAGGCGCCGGCGGGTGGTGACGTGCCAGATGTCGTTGAAGTTGGACTCGATGTTGTCGAGCAGCAGGATCGCCGCCAGGACGAGGAACAGGAAGCCGATCAAACCGAGCTTGCTGGCGCCGTCTGCGAACTGGTTGAGGTAGGCGGCGATCTCGTCCTGGCTGGCGGGCAGGAAGAGCGAGAACAGCAGCTCCTGGACCTTCTGCTTGATGTCGTCGAAAGCGCCGAAGGCCGAGAACATCGCGAAGCCGACCGCCACCAGAGGCACCGCTGCCAGCAGCGACGAGTAGGCGAGCCCCGACGCCCGGATGACGACCTTGTCGTGGCTGAACTGCTGCCAGGCGGCCAGTACGAACTGCAGGAAGCGCACCCCAGCGCGCTCCCACCACGGGAGACCGCGCAGATCGAGGCGGTGGCGGTGTTCGAGGATGCGCACGCGATCGGTCCGCCCTCATCATAATCGACATTGGATGCCAGGGCGGATACAATCTTGACGCACTTCAACCCAGGGAGGCTTTCATGAAGTTCAGGCAGTTCGGTATCATCGCCCTCACCCTGCTCGCCCTGACCGGCGCCGCGGCCGCAGGCGCCGCCGACGAAGCGGCCCAGACCTCGACCAGCCTGCAGGCGCCCTGCTGCTTCGAGAACCCCCGCTTCACCGGCACCTGCGAGGTGACGCCGGGGCCCGAGGAGAGCTGTGGCGGCATCCTCGCCTACCTCAACAACCCCAATAGCGTCGGCAAGAACTACTGCGGCAACACGAAGGTGCGGGGCGGCTGGACCCAGGTCGCGTGCGAAGACGATGCCGCCGCAAGGGTCAGCTGCGAGTCGCCGGGGAATGCTGGATGAGCCGGCTTCCGGGGATCCGGCCCATCGTGCCGTCTCCGGCCACGGATTCGCCCGCCTCGTGCCGCACCGAACTTCGGAGGTAGACGCTTCATGATCACCCTCATCCAGTGCGTCAGGTCACGGGCCGAGCTCTCGATCCAGGAATTTCGAGAGCACTGGCAGGTCTACGGGCAGAAGGCGCGGGTGCTGGCGGAGGCCTCCGGCGCCCTGGG
>DATIVB010000650.1:0-1897 GCA_035466375.1 Chondromyces sp. | reverse complement strand
GGACGCGCCCGCGCCCGGACAGCGGCGTGCTGTTGTCGCCCTTCGATCCCCTGCTCTGGGACCGGGCGAGGGTCGAGGCCCTGTTCGGCTTCCACCAGGTGCTGGAGATCTTCAAGCCCGCATCGCAGCGAATCTACGGCTACTACTGTCTTCCGGTGCTCGCCGGCGAGCGCCTCGTGGCGCGCCTCGACCTCCGGGCCGATCGCAGGCGCGGCAACCTCGAGGTGTTGTCAAAGCGATTCGAAGACGCACCGAGAGCAGAGGACGCCGAGGCCGCGCGCAGCGCTCTCGAACGATTCGCCGGCGCTGTCGGGCTCGAGCCCCCGCCAGCGTGAGCCCGGACGCGCGACCCTGTACCCTGGCGAACCCGCGATCCGCGGCCCGCCATCCGGCCGGGTCGAGGCTCAGGGTCCGCCGCCGGGAACCAGGCGGCGCCCCGCGCTGCGGCGGAGCTCCGCCTCCGGCGGCGCCGTGAAGCGGTGGAGCTCGCCGCGCGCCAGGTCGGTGAGGTAGAGCTCTCCACCCTCGTCTTCACCGAAGGAGCTGATGCTGACATCGGTGTCGGCCCACAGCTCGGCGCTCCAGGCGCCGCCGGACTCGGAGGCGAGCCAGATCCGGCCGGAGCAGAAGTCTCCGAAGACGTAGAAGCCGCGCAGCGCGGCGATCCTACCCCGGTAGCGGTAGCCACCGGTCACCGAGCAGCCGAGTCCGTGGCCGTAGACCAGGATCGGCGGCGTCAGCGGCGAGCCGTCGCACGGATTGAAGCCCGCGGCGCGGTCTCCCTCCATGCAGCTCCAGCCGTAGTTCTCGCCGCCGGTACTCGCGGCGGGCTGGAAGTCCACCTCCTCCACCGCGCCCTGCCCCACGTCGCCGATGAAAACGTCGCCGGTCAGCCGGTCGAAGCTGAAGCGCCACGGGTTGCGCAGCCCGTAGGCCCAGATCTCGGGCCGCGCGCCCGCGGCGCCAACGAAGGGGTTGTCGGGCGGCACGGCGTAAGGCGCCGCGCCGTCCACGTCGATGCGCAGCAGCTTGCCCAACAGCGTGCCGAGGTCCTGGGCGCGGTCGTTGGGGTCGCCGGCGCCGCCGCCGTCGCCGGTGGCGATGTAGAGGAGGCCGTCTGGGCCGAAGTGGAGGTCGCCGCCGTTGTGGTTCGAGAAGTCCTGCTCGAACTCGAGCAGGATGGTCTGGCTCGCCGGGTCGGCGACGTCGGGGTCGGCGGCCGAGACCTCGAAACGCGACACCCGGGTCACGTCCGGACCCGGTCCGGGATCGTGGGTGTAGTTGACGTAGAAGAAGCCGTTGTTCGAGTAGTCGGGGTGGAACGCGAGGCCGAGCAGTCCCTGCTCGCCGCCGCCGCTTTCCACCTGCGGCACGATGTCCAGGAAGGGCCCGGCGAGGACCTCACCGTCCGCCACCACCATGATCCGCCCATCCTGCTCCACCACGAACAGACGGTCCGAGCCGTCCCCCGCACTGCGGACCGCGACCGGCCGCGAGAAGCCGTCCGCGACCAGCTCGAGGTCGAGGTTCGCCGGCAGCTCGGCCGCACCGCCGCCTACGCCTGAGACGACGAGCGCCGCGGCGCCCAGCCACCATTCCATTCGCGGGGTCACCTTCGCGACCGCGCCCATGCTGCGCGCCATCCACCCTGGCATCGCACCGGTGATCTCATTCGCCAACCGCCAGGCTCCAGCGCCCGGTGTCGCCGAACTCGAAGAGATCGGTGAAGATGGCGCTCGGGCTGACGAACCGGAAGATCGCGCCGTCGTCGCGGTCGACGACCAGCAGCTCGCCGTCGTCGTCCTCGCCGAACGAGCTGATGTTCATGGTGGTGTCGGCGACGAGCTCGGCCGCCCAGCCGCTCGTGGCCGCGCCCGCGTGCCAGATCACTCCCGAG
>DATIVB010000649.1:0-4158 GCA_035466375.1 Chondromyces sp. | reverse complement strand
CTCTTGTCCTGCCTGCTGTCAGTCATAGGGACGGAAACCTCGCCACACCGCTCAGCTCTCGTGGCTCGTTGCTGCCTCTTTGCGCGGGGGACGGGTGGGCGGGCTTTGCGCCTTTGCGCCTTGGCGTTCAGGGGCGGGTGGGTGGGCTTCGTGACGATCTTCGTGTCTTGGTGCCTTGGTGGTTGCGACGTGGGTGGGCGGGTGGAACGTGCAACGTTCAGACGTTCCAACGTTCAAACGATGGCGGGTGGGTGGGCGGAAATCCGAAATCCGAAATCCGAAATGGGCGGGCGGGTGGGTACTCTCCCTAATCCTCGTCCTGCCCCGCGTAGCGCTTCATCATGTCACGCATCGCGTAGACGACGATGCCGACGTGGATCCACTTCTTCTCTTCCCATCGGATCGGCGGGTAGTTGCGGTTCGACGACACCAGCAGCATGCTCTTGCCGTCGCGCACCAGGCGCCGCGCCATCGGCTCCTGGTCGAGGTAACCGGCGATCACCCGCCCCGCCCGCGGCTCGTGTTTGGTGTCGACGACCAGGTGATCGCCCGGGTACCAGTCCGGGATCATGACCTCCTCGTCGGCGCGCAGCAGGATGTAACGGTCGTCCACCGGCGGCAGGTGGTAGACCTTGACGAAGGGCGCTTCGCGGTGGACCCGCATCAGGGCCGTCGGGGTGTGCAGGCCCGACGGGTCGTTCGGCATGCCCGAGAAGTAGCGGATCGTGAAGAAGGCCGCCTCGGAACCGAGGTGGGCCGCACACTCGTCGGGGAAGAGCGCCAACGGCGACTGCCCGAGCGCATCGAGCAGGCGCTCGATCTGCAGCCAGCTCGGGCTGACATCCTCGCGCTCGTACTTGGAGAGCAGGCTCTGGTCCATGCTCGCCGCGTCGGCGAGCTCGGCCTGGGTGATGTCGAGAGACTCGCGCAGCTCCCGCAGACGACGCCCGAATCCCAGCTTGCTGGCTTTTCGCACTTTCGCACCCCCTCCGGTTTCCAGGACAGATCGTACATCAAACCCCGCGAAATTCGGTCCTGGAACCCCGGTCGCCACGGTAGGCTTGCGGTTTGATTGCAACTAAGATATATTTATCAAGGCGAGACATGAACATGTGCTTTCACGCCACAAAGGAGAGCTCGATGACGATGGAGGTTTCAATGGGCATCTTGGCGAAGCTGTTCCGCTCTCGGGGCGGCCCGGTCGAGGTCGACAGGATCTCTCCATCGGGTGTCCTCAAAGACGAGAACGGATGGTACTACGAGGAGCTGCAGGACTACTCGAGCTCCCAGAACACGCTGCGCATCGACCAGGACCGGCCCGGCGACTGGTACGTGCACAGGAGCTTCTGCGAGGTCGCCGCCCTCAACGACGCCGAGCGGATCGATGACGTGCGGCGCTTCTTCGCCGGCAGCTACCGCTGGCTGGAGCTCGAGCGCGACCGCTCCGTTCCCCGCACCCGCAACATCGTCAAGGTCATCGGGACCTTCCGCGATGCGAAGGGCAAGGAGCAGCGGGTACACCTCGGGTTTCTCGACTCCGAGCTCGCAGCGGACCTCGCGAAGCACGATGTGGGCAAGCTCTGGGGCCGCATCCGGTTCATCAAGTTCCCGAGCCCGGGACGGCGGCCGGCGTACCACGTCCGCTTCGACCTCATGGTCCAGCTCGAGGACGGCACCTTCGACTAGCAGCGGGCGCGGCACCGCAGGACCCGTTGTCGCCTGCGGGTCGCGCGACGAGCAGACGCCGTCGCCATTCGAGGCGTCAGCGCGAACCGTCGCAACCACAAAGGCACCAAGACCCCAAGAAAATCACCAAGGAATCTCTTCGTGCTGATCTTGGTGCCTTGGTGTTTTGGTGGTTCAACCGTGGGTGGGCGGAAATCCGAAATCCGAAATCCGAAATCCGAAATCCGAAATCGGCTCGGTCATCGCACGCGGTTCGGGATCAGCTCTTACGTCTTCTTCTCGCCGATGAGCCCGTACAGGTGGTGCTCGCCGTCGAAGCCCTTGGCCTTGTGCACGCCGAGGTCCTTGAACTCGAACTTCTCCTTGGCCATCTGGCGGGTGATGGGGCAGACGATGATCGGACCGGTGGATCGGTCGGCGAACTTCTCGATGCGGTAGGCCAGCACCACCGACTCGCCGACCATCGACAGGCCGAGAGCTCCTTCGCTGCCGTAGCCCGAGATCGTCACCATGCCGGTGCACAGCGCGAAGTCCATCTCCAGCGGGAAGCCGCCCACGCTCCACACGGCCGGGTCGGCCGCCAGCGTGCCCACGAGCTGTTTCAGGCGCAGCGCGCCGAGGCACGCCTGGCAGGCGTGGCAGCCGTCGGGCCCCTTCTCCCAGAAGGCGAACAGCGCGTCGCCCTGGAACTCCTTGAGCGTGCCGCCGAGCTCCGTCACCTCGTGTTCGAGCCGCTCGAAGACGCGGTTGACCGATTCGTGGAGACCGTTCGTGCCCGCCATCCTCACCAGGGTCGTGTAGTTGCGGATGTCGCCCACCAGGACCGTCACGACCGTCGTGACGCCGATGCCGAAAGTGTCGGTGACGGAAGAGTCCGGGCTCTCCTCGGCCGGCGGCATGCCGTCGAGGCGAAGGCGGAGCTCCCGACCGATGGTCAGCACCTGGCCGACCTCGAGCTCGGTGGTCTTGTTCGGCGTCAGCCGGCGCCCGTCGAGGCGGGTCCCGTTGCGACTCGTGTCGCGTACGTAGCAACGGCCGTCCGGGTCCTGGGTGATTTCGCAGTGCCGCGACGAGACGGTCGGATCGTCGATGAGCAGGGTCCCGGGCAGACCGGGCTGTTTCTCATGCAGGCGCCCGATCTGGAGGCGGTCGAAGAACAGGTAGACCCCATCGGGGTCCGACCCGTCTTCGGTCACCAGCCACTTGCCGGGGTACTCGATGACCTCGGGCGGCTGGTACCTGGTGCGGGGAAGCGCGCCGGCCATGCTTCAGGCGATCGGTCGCAACGGCTCGCACAGATCCAGCCACCGGGTCGTCGGCGCGATCCGCGGAATCCTCCGTGCCGTCCGTAGTGTGTGGCTCATGACTGCCGTTCCATCGTGCCCCCGAATCCGACCGATTTCACGTACCGCGTGTCGGCTCGCGGTCGCACTCCTTTTCATGAACATGGGATCACATCTCGATATTCTCCGGCATCCGACACGCGGGAGCAGGTGACCGCCGGCAACGCCCACACCGGCCACCACCTCGGCGTCATCCATGCAATTGAACACGAATCTCAAGGTTTTTCGGCTTGTTGAACACAAAGTACTGAAATGTCTGTGCTTGGAAACCTCTGTGGCGGAATGGAGCTGCTGCATTGCGGGTTGTGGTCGACAACATTCAGGGCCCGTCGAGGGGAGAGCCATGAGGAGATTCTTGGAGGACTGCCGAAGGCTGGTGCGGTTTTGCGGGTGGTTCGGCGTGCCGGTTGCGGCGCTCGCCGCCCTCGCCGGCTGCTCACGCCCCGCGTCGCCGCCGGCGATCTCGCTGGTGGAGGGCTTCTCGAAAGCCGAGGTCACGGGCTCGCCGGACATCCGGCTCGAGTTCCCGCGGCTCGAGTGGCGTTTCGACGGCTCATCGTCCATCGCGCCGAAGGAGGGCGGTGACCCGGCGGTCGGCTGGACGGCATTCAACGACATCGACGAGCTCGAGGTGCGAGACGGCCGGCTCGAGGGGCGTGCCGGATCCATGCCCATCCTGACGGTTGCGGTGCCAGGGAACGTGCTCCCCAACGACCGCCTCTGGGCCATCGAGCTCGAGCTGCGCATCGCCGCCGGCTCGAAGCTCGGCATCGACACCTTCAACGACGAGACCATCGACCGCGAGGAGTTTCTCCGCGACCTCGCGAGCACCGGCCAATCCGAGTACATGATCGACCTCCGACCGGGCGACGAGGCCGCCACCTACACCCTCACCGAGGCCAACGCCACCTTCTCGAGGATGGGGTCCATCGGCGGCCTCAAACACATCACCCTGCGTTTCGTGGACGCCGACGGCGCCGACTTCGCGCTCGAGTCCCTGCGCGTCGTTCCGCGCACCGAGCACCTCGCCGAAGTGCCGGCGGGGGTCGGCTGGCACGGCCTGGCCGGCGTCTTCCGCGAGACCGTGGTGGTGCGCGCCCCCGAGAGGCTCACCTGGCAGCAGCAGCTC
>DATIVB010000648.1:0-9058 GCA_035466375.1 Chondromyces sp. | reverse complement strand
GGCCCTGCGAGAAGCCGTGCCCGACGGCGCGGTCCTGATCCTGGGCAACGGCGAAGCGCCGCGCAATTACGCCGACAATGTCTACCCGTTCCGCCAGGACTCGCACTTCCTCTACTTCGCGGGTGTCAGCCACCCCGACCTCGCCCTGCTCGTGGAGCCCGACGGACGGGCGGTGCTGTACGGCACGCCCGCGCACCGCGACGACGTCATCTGGAGCGGGCCGCACCCGACTCTGGCCGACCATGCGGTGGCGGCCGGCGTCGCCGAGCACGCCGACATCGGCACTCTCGCCGAGGCGATCATGTCGCTGCGTGAGCGGGGCGTCGACGTCCACTACCTGCCCCCGTACCGGTCGCAGCGCCGATTCGCCCTGGCGCGGATCCTGGGCGCCGATCCGCGGGAGGTTGCAGCGCAGACGTCGGTGGCTCTGGTGCGTGCGGTGGCGGCCCAGCGCTCGGTCAAGGAAACGGCCGAGATCGCCGAGATCGAAGCGGCCCTGGCGGTGACCGCGCGCATGTACGGTGCGACGATGCGCGCGGTGCAACCCGGCCGCAGCGAAGCCCAGATCGCCGCCGTCCACACCGCCGAGGCGGTCGCCGCCGGCTGCGGGCAGGCCTTCAACCCCATTGTCACGGTGCGCGGCGAGGTGCTGCACAATGCCGCCTTCGGCAACACCCTTTCAGAGGGGGACCTTCTGCTGGTCGACAGCGGCGCCGAGGCGCCGAGCGGCTACGCGTCGGACATCACCCGCACGATGCCGGTCACCGGAAAATTCTCCCAGCAGCAGCGCGACATCTACGAGGTCGTGCTGGCGGCCAACGAGGCGGCGATCGCCGCCGCCGCGCCCGGGGTCACCAACCGCGAGCTCCACCTGCTGGCGGCGCGCACCATAGCCTCCGGCCTCAAGGACCTCGGCCTCATGCAGGGAGACGTGGACGGTGCGGTCGAGGCGGGCGCGCACGCGTTGTTCTTCGTGCACGGTCTCGGTCACATGCTGGGCCTCGACGTCCACGACATGGAGGATCTCGGCGACGTCGTCGGCTACGAGCTGGGGGAGGAGCGCTCGACCCAGTTCGGGCTCGCCTACCTCAGACTCGCGCGGCGCCTCGAGCCCGGGTTCGTGTTCACCGTCGAGCCGGGCATCTACTTCATCCCGGAGCTGATGGACCGCTGGCGGGACGACGGCCTGCACCGCGAGTTCATCCGCTACGAGCGCCTCGAAACCTACCGCTCCTTCGGCGGCGTGCGGATCGAGGACGACGTGCTGATCACCGCCGCGGGCAGCCGGGTGCTCGGCCCGGCGATCCCGAAGTCGGTCGCCGACGTCGAGGCGGCGATGGCAGGTTAGCGCCAATCGTTTGAACGTTCAACGTTTAAACGTTCGAACGTTGGGCGTCTCGGGAGTTGTCAGCTCTCCTCGAAGAACCCGCGGACCGCGGCTTCGGGATCGTCGAACACCAGGTTCGCAGGGTCGCCGAGGGTCCACTCCTCGGGGAGCAGGCGGGCGTAACGCGGGTCGAGGAAGCGCCGGCCCATGATGACGATGACGCCGCGGTCGGTCTCCGAGCGCAGGAGGCGGCCGGCGGCCTGCACCACCCGCGTGAGGCCGGGAATCAGGTAGGCGTAGGCGAAGCCGTGCTCGTAGAACTCCTGGTAGTACCCCTTCAGCAGCTCGCGTTCGAGGTTGTACTGCGGCAGGCCCGGCGACACGACGATCACCTCTGAGAGCATTTCACCGGGATAGTCGACGCCTTCGGCGTAGATGCCTCCGAGCACCGCCAGCAGGAGGTGGGGGCGCCCGCTGCCGAGGGCCCGCAAGACCTCGCGCTGCTCGCTGTCGCTGGCCCCCGGCTGCTGCGCGATGACCGTGTGGGTCACCGCCGGCAGCCGGTCGTGGACCGCGCCCAGGAAGGCGTAGCTCGGGAACAGGGTGAGGACGTTGCGCCCGGGGTGGGCGAGGCGGGCGATCCAGCTCGCGATGCGGTCGTAGTGGGCGGCGCGGCCGCGGTAGGTGGTGTCGACGTCGCCGATCGCCATCACGAGACGGTTCTCCTCCGGGAACGGCGAGGCCAGGTAGAGCTCGTCGGTGCGGTGGGAATCGAAGCCGAGCAGGTTGCGGTAGAACTCGAAGGGCTCGAGGGTCGCCGACATCGCGATCGCGGAGGCGCTGCCGTCGAGGACCTGGCCGACGAAGCGCGACGCATCGCGGCAGAAGATCTTGAGGGTGTCGCCCCCGGGGCCGTTGCGGGTGGCGATGTGGACGAACTCGTCGCCGCCCAGCGCGAGCACGCGGTGGAACCTGGTGAGGGCGAAGAAGACCTCGAGGACCGGGTCGTCTGCGAGCCACATCTCGTGCTCGCGCTTGTACATGAAGTAGCCGAGGATGGCGCCGTCGAATGCGATCCGGAGGTCCGAGACGAACTCGAGCCGCAGCTCGGCCGGGCCCTCGTCGTGCCGTTCTTCGCCGAGGCTCGCGGCGACCCGGTCGTGGACCTCGGAAGCGAGCTCCGCCACGAGCTCGGCGAGCTCGACGAAGATGGGCTGCGGGCGCCCCTCGAGGAACTTGAGCGCGCGCTCGAGCAGCGCGCTGGTCAGCTCCGGCGAGTAGTACTCGCGGCTGCGGTCGACCAGGTTGTGCGCCTCGTCGATCACCAGCACCGCGTCACGCAGGGCGTCTCCGTTGACGAGGGCTCCGAGGCCGATGGTGGGATCGAAGACGTAGTTGTAGTCGCAGACCACGACATCGACCTCGGGCAGGAGGTCGAGGCTGACCTCGAAGGGGCACACCACGTGCTCCTTGGCGGCCTCGAAGACAGCGTCGGGGTCCTGGTGCTGGGCTCCGTCCAGCAGGTTGGGGATCAGGCCCGTGCGCACCAGCTTGAGGCCGTACTCCCGGGCGTAGGCGCAGAACTCCTCGTGGCAGATGATCTCGGTGTTGGCGCACATCTTCGATTTGGCGCGCAGCTGCAGGCTGCGGAACAGACCCTCCTGCATGGCGCGCACGGTGTCGACGGCGATGCGCTGCTGGAGGGTCTTGGCGGTGACGAAGTAGACCCGCTGCCCGCGCGCGAGCGCCGCGCGCACCGTGGGGTGGAGCACCGCCGCGGTCTTGCCGCAGCCGGTCGGCGCGCGCAGGAGGAGGTGGCGCTGGTCGGCGAGCGCGTCCGCGACCGCGGCGCCGATCGTCTCCTGGACGGGCCGCATGATCGCGTGCGGAAAGGGGATGCGGGAGGCGGCCTCGCGGAGCCTTTCGAGGCGCGCGATCCGGCGCTGCTCGTGCGCGATCAGCCGGTGGAGCTGTTGGCGCAGCCAGGCCCGCACCGCATCCGGTTCCCACGCCACCTCCTCGTCACGCTCCTCCTGCGTGACGATGTCGACCAGGATCAGCCGCACTGCCGCCGGCCGCCCGGGCGGTGAGAGCATCAGGGCGTAAAGGGCTGCCTGCCGGCGGAACCTCTCCAGCCGCTCCTCGGCGTACAGGTTGTGGAGGTCGACCGCGAAGTGCAGGCTCTTGATTTCGTCGACCCGAACCGCCTCTCCGTCGGCGAACACCACGCCGTCGGCGCGGCCCGTGATCTCCGCCCGCCAGCCGTCGATCTCGATCTCGAGCTCGATTGGGACCTCGCTCTGATACCCGGGCTCGGACACCTCGAGCTCGGCCTGTAGCCGCCGGTGGAGCTCGGCGCCGATCCACAGGCGCGACATGCCGCTCCCGCTGAGGCCGATGGAGCGCTGCGCGGGCTCGCCGACGAGGTCTCCGACGCCGGCGCGGATCGTCTGCAGTTCGAGGTCGATGAGGACTGTCACGTCTGCCGGCGCCGGCGCTGGACGAGGTAGACGAGAAGAATGGCGACGGCCAGGGTCGCCGCGATCGCGTAGGCGGCGAGCGCGGCGGGACGGGGCAGAACGTCGGCCAGGCGCGGGCGATACCGTATGGAATCGTCGATGCGGACGCTCGACAGCACGTGGTCGAAGACCGGAGCCATCTTGTGGTAGTGCTGTCTTAGCGCGTAGCAGTGGACGGTGAAGGTGCCCCGCTGGGTGAGGAAGGAGGCGGAGTCGACGATCACCGGGCCCTCGAAGCTCAGGTCGAGCGCGTTCGAGATCCTGAGCGAATAGGTCACCGGGTCGTAGGAGATCTGGCGGGGGTTGAGGTCTTCGAGGAAAGGGCCGGACTGTTCGGCGAGCTCGCCGGCGCCCGCCCGCATGTCCTCCACCGACGGCAGACGGCGCAGCTCGCGGTGGTTGACGCGTCCGCTCTCCCGAATCTGGATCAGGATCTGCGGGGGTGCGAAGTCCGCCTCCGGATCACCCTGGCGGAAGCCGTGCTGGTAGGTCTCGGCGACGATGCCACCGCTCGCCTCAGCCGATCGGATGCTGTAGAACTCGAGCATCTCGGGCGGGATCTCGTTCCAGTCGGCGGGGACCTCGAGGGTGACGAGGCCCTGGTAGACGGAGACGGTGCGCATCTCGATCTGGGCGCCGGCCGAATAAGCGACGCCGCACATCGCAAGGCAGATCAGGGAACGTTTCCCACCCACGATCACGGCATGAACGATATCATCTCGTGGTCGGCGCGTTCAGCCTCGAGAGAGGCCGCGTCCCGTGACGACTGAATCTCGTCGGCGCCCGATGGCTTGGATCGGCGCGAAGTTTGCTAAGGTGGAGCTGCCGCAGGGGCCGCATCCTGCGGATCTGAAATGACTGACGAAGACGACCCATTCGCGGCCGAAGGGCCCCTCGAAGACGACGGTCTGGTGACCGTCGACCTGGAGTTCGAGACGCTGCGCGATTTCCGCGAGAAGATGGCGCCATACCTCGGCGATCGCGGTTTCTTCGCGCGCTCCGAGCGGCCGCTGCCCCGCAACACCCCGGTCCGCTTCCGCTTCGTCCTGCCCGAGGGCTTTGCCCTCGCCGAAGGCACGGCCACCGTGGCGTGGACCATCGACCCGGAGTCCAACCCGGACCTGATCCCGGGAATGGCCCTGCGTTTCGTCGAGGTCGGGCGGCAGAGCCGCGCCGTCATCCGCGAGCTGGTGGACTTCCACATCGCCACAGGCGGCGATGCCTTTGATCTCGGACCGGCGGGCAGCGAGCCCGGCGAGATCCCGACCGATTCCCTCGACGCGGACGCGCTCGGTCCGGACCCCGAGCTGGACGTCCCCCCACCCGCGGTGGGCCCCGGCGACCTCCCGGCTAGCGCGTCCGAGGACCGCGAGGAGGTGCTTCCGGAGTGGCTGGCCGAGTCGGCGGACCCGCCCCGCTTCGACTTCGACGACAGAGACCTGCCGGAGCCCGGAGATCGCGGGTCAGCGGCGCCTGCGGCCGCCGCGGAGGCGCCGCCGCCGGGAGAGTTCGAGGTCGACCTGATCTTCGACGACACCGGCACGGGGCGCGAACCCGCTCCGCAACCCGAGGGGTCGGTCCGCGAGGCGCTACGGATGAAGGGGGCTGGTCACGAGCCGCCGCGCGACCTGCGTCTGGGCCTCATCGTCGCCGCCGCACTTGCGGTCGTTGCTGCGGTGGTGCTGGTGTGGTCGCTGTGGCTGCGGCCGCAGCAGCCCGAGGCGGCGGCCGCGCTGGAGCGTGCGGAGGAGACGGCCGAACCGGGCGTCGTCATCCTCCCCGAACCGGAGGAGGCCCCCACCGCCGAACCTCCCACCAAGATCTTCGTCGCCGAGGAGCCGCCGCCGGCGAACGTGAGTGTCGAAGACGCGGCGCCCGTTCCCCAGCCGACGGCGGCCGCGGCGCAGAACCCCGGGCAGCGCGCGGACCGGATCGTGGACATCGTGGCCGCTGCGCGCGAGGGCACGACGACCGTCGTCATCCGCGGCAACGGACTGATCGGGGAGGGGTCGGTACGCATCAGCCGCCTCGAGGACCCGGCGCGCCTCTGGGTGCGCATCCGACACATCGAGACTTTCTATCGGCCGAACGAGATCCCGGTCGGATCGCCGGAGGTGCTGCAGGTCCGGGTCGGCCACCATCCGGAGGAGGCGCCGCCGTCGCTGTACGTGGTGCTCGACCTCGCGGATGACGCAATGGCGGTCACCGGACAAGAGATCGCCGGCGACACCGTCCGGCTGTCCGTCGGACGGCCGTAGCGGCACCCGCCGGGAGGAAGCGGCGACGCCGTTTTTCGCCGTGCGGCCGTCAGGACCCCAAGCCCGCCGCGTGGTGTGGCTGAACGGAGAATACGGCCTCGAAACGGGGGTACTCTGGTGGAGGATGGCGGAGAGGTTCGGGTGAGGGACGATCTGCCGGCCGACGTCGACGTGATTCTCAGCGATGAGGTGCTGGGGCGCGAGCTCGCCTGCACCTGCGGGCGGGATCACCGGGTCCCCACCCGCGCGGTGGTGATCGAGAACGACGCGGCGGGGCAGGTCCCCGAGCTGCTGTCGCGGCTCGCCGCAGGCCCGAGGGTGCTGCTGGTGGCGGATCATCGCACCTGGGAGGTCGCGGGGGTCGCGGTCGCGGCGGCGCTCGAGGGCTCGCACTCGGTGGCGCGGTGCCTGCTCGAGGACGACGCCGACGGCCAGGTCCACGCCTCGGTGGAACTCGTCGACGAGCTCGAGACCACCTTCGACGACGAGTTCGATTGCTACATCGCCGTCGGCAGCGGTACGGTGAACGACCTCACCAAGGAGCTCGCTTTTCGCCGGAGGCGACCGTACGTGGTGTTCGCGACGGCGGCGTCGATGAACGGCTACACCTCGGCGATCGTCGCCCTGCTCGACAACGGCCTCAAGACGACCCGCGAGACGGCCCCGCCCGTGGCGGTGTTTGCCGACCCCGAGGTCCTGGTCGGGGCGCCGCGCGAGCTCACCCTGGCCGGCCTCGGCGATCTGGTGTCCAAGCCTTATTGCGGCTGCGACTGGTTCATTGCGTCGCTGGTCAAGGGCGAGTATCACTGTCCGCTGCCGGACCGCCTCCTGGCGGGGCCCTTCGAACGCGCGCTCGAGGTCTTCCCGCGGCTCGCCACGGACGACCCCGAAGCGGTCGAGCTGCTGTTCAAGCTGCTGCTCGTTTCCGGGATCTCGATGGCGGTGACCGGGACCTCGAGCCCAGCCTCCGGGGGCGAGCACCTGCTCTCCCATTACTGGGACATGACGAGGCTGCGCGACGGGCGACCGCTCAATCTGCACGGCGCCCAGGTCGGCGTCGCGTCGTTGCTGGTCGATGAGCTGTACTCGAGCATTCTCGACCTGGATTTCTGCGCCGCCGGCTTCCGCCCCAGCCCCCCGCTCGCAGAGGCCGAGCGCCGCACCGGCGAGATCTTCGGATCCGTCGCGGGCGCGGTGTGGCCGCAGTGGCAGGCCAAGCTCGAGGCCCGCAGGGAGGCCGACCTGAAGGCGCTCTGTGCCCACCAGGGCGAGATCAAGCAGGCGATCGCGCGCACGCTGGAGGTCGGCCGGGGTGTGCGTCGCGCACTGACCGGATCGGGGGCCCCGACCAGCGCCGCCCAGCTCGGCATCGACGACCGCGAGCTCGTCGCCGCCGTGCGCCACGGGCGCAAGATCCGCACCCGTTTCACCGTCCTCGACGTGGCGGCCGAGCTCGGGATCCTGGAGTCCTTCGCCGGCGAGCTCGGCGGCGGGACCTGAAGCCATGCTGGCCGACCTGATCGTCGCCTTCGAGCGGGCGATCGCCGAGCTGGAGCGGGGCGCGTGCCGGCAGGTCCAGATCCTCCACCACAACGACTCCGACGGCCTTTCCTCGGGCGCGGTGCTGACCCGCGCCTTCGAGCGCAAGGGCTTCTCGGTCGGGCGGGTGTGCCTGGAAAAGCCCTACCCGGTGGTCCTGGAGCGTCTCTTCGATGCCTCCGGGCGGCTGATCGTCCTCACCGATTTCGCGGGCCGCATCGCACCGCTGATCTCCGAGCTCAACCGCGGTCGCAACCTGGTGTTGATCCTCGACCACCACAAGGCCGAGTCGCCCACCGACGAGAGGGTCCACCTCCTCGATCCGGAGGCCTTCGGCCTGCGCGGGGACCGCGACATCACGGCCTCCACGACCTGTTTCCTGTTCGCCCGCACGTGGGACGACGCCAACCGCGACCTGGCGGCTATCGCCGTCATCGGCGCGGTGGGCGACCGCTTCTTCGTCGACGGACGGCTGGTTGGCCCGAACCGCGAGATGGCCCTCGAGCTGCAGCAGAGTGGGGCTCTCGAAATCGAGGACGACGCGGGCGGCGAGCGTTACCTGCTGCGCACTCCTGCGGGATCGGCGCCGGTGGACGAGCTGGCGCGCGATCTCGACACTCTCGGCGGCGCGGGCTACGCGGGCGGCGGTCCCGAGATGGGCATTCGGGTGTGCCTCGAGGGCCGGTCGGCCGCGTCGGAGCGGATGCTCGCGGAGCTGCGCGCAGTCCAGAGCCGGGCCTTCGCCGATGAGATCCGCCGCATCCGCGCCGGCGGGCTCGCGGTGACGCCGCACCTGCAGTGGGTCCATGTCCGCGAGCGCTTCGCTCCGATGGGGGTGAAGATGATCGGCGCCTTCCTCGACGAGATCAGGAACAGCACCGACGTCGACCCCGGGCGCTACCTCGCGGGATTCCAGTTCATCCCGGCCGACGTGCCCGGGGTCGGGCGATTCGAGTTCGGCCAGGTCAAGGTCTCGATGCGGGCCTCGGACACGATGGGGGATGGCATCCGCACCGGGGCGGTGCTCGGCCTCGACGTCCTGCTGCCGCGGGCGACGGCGGCGGTGGGCGGTTTCTCCGATGCCTGCCACTCACTGACCGCGGCGACGACGGTGCCGCTGGGGGCGGAGGCGCGGCTCATCGACGAGATGGAGAGGATTCTCTCGGGGGGGTAGCCCATGGGTACGGGAACCGGGTTCGGCAAGACAATCTTCATCGGCGACCAGTTCGTACTCCGCGGCGTACCGGCGATCGTCGCCGCACTGCCGTTTTCAACCGAATGCACCGTCGAGCGCCGGGACGGCGCCGGCTGGACCCTGGTCGACAACCGCCTCGAGGTGCCGGGCTACAAGGAGAAGAAGAAGCACCAACAGGAGGCATCGGTCAACCGGGTGCTCGAGGTGATGGGCATCGACG
>DATIVB010000647.1:0-1719 GCA_035466375.1 Chondromyces sp. | reverse complement strand
GACCTCGCGACATGATGAACTCTGAACATTCCTGCGATGGGTCGGAGAGCGGTTAAGAGGTTAAGAGGTTAAGTAATCAAGGGCACGGTGCGACCGCAGCCCTTGCCGTCGCATCTCTTCACCCCTTCACCCCTTGACCCTTCACCCTTCACCCTTCACCCTTAACGTCGCGCCGCCTGGTCGCTGCCCCGGTCGCTGACGCGGTCGCTGCCGCTGCCGCTGCCCACTGCCACTGTCTCCGGCCGCTGCCAACCGTCAACTGTCACTGGAGCTGTCACCGGTCACTTCCGCGGCACCTGCTCCTGCACCTCACACCGTACGAGCCCGCGACGCTGTATGGCTTCACGGGTGGGCGGAAATTCGAAATTCGAAATTCGAAATCGACCGTTGCCCATCACACGGCTTTCCGAATGAACCGAACGCTCCAAATTGGAGGTTCAACTCGGTCACGATTCCTCACCATTGCCACAATGATCCCCTGCAAGGCCTCATTTCCGCCCGCCGCTGACCGGATCTACGGCCCACGATGGATGGCGAAAGGAGGTCGTCATGCAACAGGATGACCGGATTTTCGCAGTTGTCGGAGCGGGCGTTCTGGCGGCGGTGGCCCTGATCGCGGCGCTGGTCTGGTTGGGCACCGGCATCACCGTCGAGGCTCCGCAGCGCGTGAGCGTGGCGAGGATCGACCGGCCGGCGCCGGAGAAGGCGGCCTCCGTGGCGGTCGCGGGCGCAGCCGGCGATCAGGATTCCGCCGCCGAAGCCGACAGCACCCTCGTGCGCGCGGCGGCGGCGCGGCTGTCGTCGCACCCCAGGTTCGCCGCGTACCTGGTTCACGACCGGTTGCTGCGCCGCTTCGTCGCCGCGGTCGATGCCGTCGCAGGCGGCTACAGCCCGCGCGAAGAAGTCGAGTTCATGCGTCCGGAGCGTCCGTTCCTGGTGCGCGAGGAGGGGGACACGTTGGTCATCGCCGCCAGCAGCTTCCACCGCTACGACACGGTGGCCGAGATCGTGCAGTCGCTCGACGTCGCGGGAGCGGTCGCCCTGTATCGGCGCTTCGAGCCGCGCCTGGAGGAGATCTACGCCGAGATCGGCTGGGCGAGCGACACGTTCGACGCGCGGTTCCGCGAAGCGGTGGATCATCTGCTGGCGGCTGCGGTCGACCAGCCGGGACCGATCGAGGTCGAGCAGCGGGCGATCGTCTATGCCTATGCCGATGACCGCCTCGAGCACCTGAGCGACGCCCAGAAACAGCTCCTGCGGATGGGCCCGGAGAACGTCCGTCGGGTCGCGGCCACGCTCGGCGAGCTGCGTCGGGTCATGGGCTGGCAGGAGCCCGAGCCGGCACCGGCGGTGCTGGCGGCCGAGCTTCGGCCCCCGGTTGCGCCGGAAGCTGCAGTGGACGAGGTCCCCGGCGACGTGTTGGCGGCGATGACAGGGAAGCCGGGCATCGACAGGGTGGGAGCGCCGGCCGCCCACTGAGAGACGCCGGATGCGACCGGCCGGGGCGGTGGTTCGCCGCCCCGGCCGCCTTTTCGATTCCCGTTGGGGCCGTTACTCGTTCGAACGTCCGGGTCATCTGGAACCGCATGGGATGGAGGCATCGATACGACCCATTTCCGTTTCCGTGCCCGGATTCAGCTTCAGTGACAGTGGCAGATGACAGTACCAGTCTCAGTGGCAGTTTCAGTGGCAGTATCAGTGGCAGAGGCAGTGACAGAG
>DATIVB010000646.1:0-8352 GCA_035466375.1 Chondromyces sp. | reverse complement strand
ATGAGGGTTCCCCCCACGTGTCCGTGGCGGCTTCCCGGGTAGTGTGCGCCGCGCCGGATGGGAAGACTGGAGTCCGGCGGCAGCGGGCCGCGGGCAACGGCCAAAGGGAGGACCTCATGCTGCGAAGCGTTGAAGAGATCGAAGGCTACACTCTGGCCGCCACTGACGGCGAGGTGGGCAGGTGCTGGGACTTCCTGTTCGACGACACGATGTGGGTCGTCCGCTACATGATTGCCGACACCCGCAAGTGGCTGCCCGGACGCAAGGTCCTGATCTCCCCGATTCTCCTCGGAACCCCGGACTGGGAGACGCGCCGCTTCCCGGTCGACCTGACCAAGGACGCGATCAAGGCGGCGCCGCCGTTGCGGGAGGACGCGCCGGTGTCGCGACAGTACGAGGCAGAGTACTTCCGGCACTACGAGATCCCCTTCTACTGGGTGAGCGACGCGGCCTGGGGCGCCTACATGACGCCGGCGGCGGCCAGGGCGGCGGCCAGGGCGGAGCAGGCGGACGAAGGCGACGTCGGGCCTTCCGGCGGCGACCCGCACCTGCGGTCGGTCAACGAGGTCAAGGATTACAGGGTCGAGGCGCTCGACGGCGAGGTCGGCAAGGTCAGCGACTTCATCCTCGACGACGAACCGTGGATCGTGCGCTACCTGGTGTTCGACACCGGCAGCTGGCTCTCCGGCCGCAAGGTCCTGGTGGCGCCGGACTGGGTGCGCCGGATTGACTGGCCGCAGCAGAGCCTGAGCGTCGACATGACCAGGGAGCACGTCGAGAACAGCCCCGTCTTCGACCCATCGCAGCCCATCAACCGGGAGTACGAGACGCGGCTGTACGACTTCTACGGACGGCCCCGGTACTGGTCTCGATGAACGACGACCGGCAGCGCCGGGCCAACGGCTCCGAGCCCGGCAGCGACGCCGCCCGAGATTTCCCCGATCAACCCGTGCAGGATCGTCAGGTGCAGCGGAGGGAGGAAGACCAGGCCTTCGTGCCGGTGATCGTCAAGAGGAACGACGCGTTCCGGCGCCACCCGGACGACATCCTCGTCGCGGCCATCGAGGAGGGGGTGGAGCAGCTCTGCCGTCCGGCGCTGTCGCTGGCACTGTCGTCCATTGCCGCCGGGCTGATCCTCGGGTTCACGGGCATGGCGGTCGCCGTGGCGACCGTCGCGGTGGAACCTCTCGAGCATTGGCCGATGGTCGGCCGATTGCTGGTGGCTCTCGGCTATCCGCTCGGTTTCGTGATCTGCCTGATGGGCGGCGCCGAGCTCTTCACGGAGCACACGGCCACCGCCGTCTATCCGGTGCTCGATCGTCGCGCCTCGATGCTGAAGCTGTCGCGCCTGTGGGGCATCGTGGCCGGAGGCAATCTGGTCGGGGCGCTGTGCAGTGCCGGACTGCTGACCCTGGCGGAGCCGGTCATCGGCGCTCGTGCGGGTTTCGTGGAGGTGGGGCGCCACCTGGTCGCTCATGCGTCGCTTCCCTTACTCGTCAGCGCTCTCCTGGCGGGGTGGCTGATGGCCCTCGGTGCCTGGCTGGTGTTCGCGACCTCATCGACGTCGAGTCAGATCGTTTCGATCTACATCGTGACCTTCCTGATCGGGATCGGCGGCCTGCACCACTCGATCGCCGGCGCGGTGGAGATTTTCAGCGCGACGCTGATGAGCGGAGCCTTCTCGATTGCGCAGGTGGGTCGGTTTATCGGGTTGGCGCTGCTCGGCAACCTGATCGGCGGCAGCCTGTTCGTGGCGGTGCTCAACTATGCGCATATCCGTGAGACCCGGAAGTAGCGGCCGACGAACGGACGACCCTCCCGGGGCTGTCAGCGCGGCGTTCAGGCCCCCGGGTTGCCGGCGCCCGCCGCAGCAGAGCTCAGGTATCGGAGCGGCGCCTCCCACGAACCACGAAGTAGACCATGAGTCCGGCCATCAGCCCACCTCCGACCCAGATCGTCGGAGATCGCTTGATAACGTCCCACGCGTCACCGGCCACGTCGGGTGCTGGCCGATAGCGCAGGTAGTCTGCAGTCTGCTCGAGGCGGCGGGCGATCTGGTGCGCCTCGTCGCTGCGCTCGAGGCGGCTGCCGAGCTGACGGATCTGCGAGGCGAGGCCCACGATCTGCTCGGATGCCTGCACCTTGAACTGCTCGGCCGGCTCGGCGATGGCCGCCGCCGCCCGGCTGGTGCGTTGGCGGGCGACGTCCTTCGCCACGGTGTCGACAGTTTTTCTGACGGTTTCCGATCGACTCATCGTATCTCTCCCTCCGGGGACGGTGGGCGGCCGAACCTGCCCGCTCCCCGTCCGACGGCTCGCGGGCGGCGGCTCCTCACCGATGTGGCGAGCCTCAGGACTTGAGGGCGAAGGTGACCTTCATCTTGACCCGGTAGAGCTGGACGGCTCCGTTGTCCACCGTCACCTCCTGCTCCTTGACCCACGCTCCGCGGATGTCCTTCACGGTCGTTCCGGCCCTTTGGATGCCCTTCTTGATGGCGTCCTCGAAGCTGGTGTCGGACTCGGCGCTGATTTCGATGACCTTCGCGACTGACATGGTGCCTCCCGGCTGCGATAACCGCCCGTCCGGCAGCTCGCGGTGATGTCGGCCGCAGTACAGCACGCCGCGGCGTGGCGGGTGAATGGGGCCTTGCCTGACCGGATTGCAGGGCCTTGACCCAACCCAGATGTCAGCCGCCAACGACCTCGTCGTCCTGGTAGCGCTTGAGCCGGTTGTACAGCGTTTTGAGGCTGATGCCGAGGGCCTCGGCGGTGCGCTGCTTGTTGCCTCCGAAGTGCTTCAGGGTGGCGAGGGTGTGGGTGCGGATCACGGCCTCGAGCGGCGCGCCGACGGGGGCGTGAAGGCCGGCGGCCTGCACCGTCACGCCGCTGCGGATCGTCGCCGGCAGGTGTTCGATCGTCAACACGTCGGAGGCGACGATGAAGGCCCGCTCGACGAGGTTCCTGAGCTCGCGGACATTGCCCGGCCAGTGGTACTGCGCGAGCGCCTCGAGGGCTGCCGAGTCGAACTCCTTGGCGACCCCGGACGCGCGGCAGAGCTCGCTGAGGAAGTGCAGGGCCAGCAGCTTCACGTCGCCGCCGCGGGCCCGCAGGGGCGGCAGCGGCAGCGGGAAGACGTTGATCCGGAAGAAGAGGTCCTCCCTGAGCTTGCCGTTGCGGACCGCCTGCTCGGGGTCGCGGTTGGTGGATGCGACGACCCGGACGTCGACCTCGATGTCGGAGGACCCGCCGACCCGGCAGACCCTGGCGCTCTCCAGGACCCGCAGCAGCCGCACCTGGAGGTCGGGTGACATCTCAGTGATCTCGTCGAGCAGCAGCGTCCCGCGGTGAGCGCGTTCGAAGACGCCGTGGTGCCGCCGTTCGGCACCCGTGAAGCTGCCCTTCTCGTGTCCGAAGAGCTCGCTTTCGATGAGCTGGGGCGACACCGCGCCGCAGTTGATGGGGATGAACAGCCCGTCGGACCGGTTGCTCAGACGGTGGATCGTCTCCGCCACCATCTCCTTGCCGGTGCCGCTCTCCCCGATCACCAGGACCGTGGCATTGGTCGGTGCGACCCTCTCGACGAGGTCGAAGACCTCCTGCATGGCGGGTGAGCTGCCGATCAGAGTGCCGAGGCGACCGAGCTCCCGCAGCTCCCCGCGCAGCTCGTCGACCTCCTGCCGGAGCGCGATCGCCCGCCGCAGACGCCGCAGCATCGACTGCAGCCGCGCCTCGTCGATGGGCTTTTCGAGGTAGTCGAAGGCCTCCAGGCGAAGCGCCGCGATGGCCGAGCGCACGGTCGCGTTGGCGGTGATCATGATGGTCTCCACCGTACGGTGGTCCTTCAGATCGCGCAGCACGTCGGTGCCGTCGCCGTCCGGCAGGATCAAATCGCACAGCACGACATCCGGCAGCTCGCGATCGATCTCCTGCCGCGCCTCCGCGAGGCTGCCGGCGGTTCGGGTCTCGAAGCCTTCGCCGGCAGTCAGCTCGGCGAGTGTCGTGCGGACCGCAATCTCGTCGTCGACGATCAGTGCAACAGGCTTCATCCACTCCTCCGCTCCGCGGCACGGCAGGCCCGCGTTGCGACCGCTTTTCGGCGGCCTCCGGCTGGGGACCGAGCCGCCGCCGCTCGCGTTCTCAAGCAGACCACGCCCGGGGCGGCCCCGCCCATATGGTACCGCGCCCGGCTTCTGACCTGAGCCGGACGATCACAGGAATCATTTCGAGATCGCGCACCGGCTCCGTCCATGCCGCGCGGTACGTGATGCCTCGTGAGCACATCAATGCCCCGCGAGGGGGTGCATTCGGCACCCGGCGCCGAGCATGGGGGATCCCTCCATCGACGGCTCGTGCGAACTTCCAAGACAGTTCAGAGGACGCCCGATGTCGTGCCCGCCCGACGGCTGCCAAAGTGGCTGCGGCACACGCCCGTTGGAAGGTCGGGGGACAACCGGAGGCCGACGCGGCGGGGGCCACGGATGCCGGTTCTGCGAGAGCGCCGGCTGCGAGCTCGAGGAGGTTTGACATGAGCGAGTATCACGAGAGCTGGCAAGCACTCGACACCCGAACCAGAGATCTCCACCGCGCTCTGCAGAGTCTCCAGGAGGAGCTCGAGGCGGTCGACTGGTACCAGCAGCGGATCGCGGTCGCGGACGACCCGGAGCTGCAGCAGATCCTGGCCCACAACCGCGACGAGGAGATCGAGCACGCGGCGATGCTCCTCGAGTGGCTCCGCCGCCACATGGACGGCTGGCAGGGGGAGCTCGAAACGTATCTGTTCAGCGACGCGCCGATCACCGAGGTCGAGGAAGACGAGGACCGGGACACCGAAGCAACGGCAACCCCGCACTCGAGCCTCGGAATCGGCGCCTTGAAGGGAGACACATGATGGATGTCCTCAAACGCTCGATGGCCCCGCTCACGGACGACGCGTGGAAGTTCATAACCGAGGAGGCGCGGACCGTCCTCGGGCTCAATCTGTCCGCGCGCCGGATCGTCGACGTCAGCGAGCCGCACGGCTTCGACTTCTCGGCGCTCAACCTCGGCAGGCTCGACATGGGCGACGGCGGCGAGGACGACGAGGTGCGTTTCGGGACCCGCGAGGTCCTGCCGCTGGTGGAGGCGCGGGCCTCGTTCGAGATCGACATCTGGGAGATGGACAACATCGACCGCGGCGCCCGCGACCCGGAGGTGGACGATCTGCACCGAGCCGCGAAGGCGATCTCGAAGTTCGAGGAGCGGGCGATCTACGGCGGCCTGGAGGAGGCTCGAATCCAAGGTCTGCTGCAGTCCTCGCACTACGAAGAGCCGGTGAACGTGGCCGGCGAGCCGGCCGGCCTTCCCGAAGCCGTGGGCCGGGCCGTCCTGCGGCTGCGGTACGCCGGCGTCGAGGGCCCCTACGCACTCGCCCTCGGCGCGGCCCTGTACACGCTGCTCGACACCGGCTGCGACGGCGGCTATCCGATCAGACGCCGCATCAGGGACCAGATCGAGGGACCGGTGGTGCTCGCACCGTACCTCACCGGCGGGCTCGTGGTGTCCCGTCGGGGCGGCGACACCGAGATGGTCATCGGACAGGACATCGAGGTCGGATACCACAGCCACTCCGAACGATCGGTGCGTCTCTTCCTCTCGGAGTCGTTCACCTTCAGGGTGTTGGGCCCCGAGGCGATCGCGGTGCTGCAGGTCGAGGGCACATCGTGAGCCGAGCCCGCGCCGCAAGGGCGGTGCGGAACCGAAGAAAAGCAATGAACGGACGCGAGGAGGACGACCATGCACGAGAAATTCAACCTGCCGCAGCTTCCCTACGACTACGACGCGCTCGAGCCGCACTACGACGCCGAGACGCTGGAGATTCACCACTCCAAGCACCACCAGGGGTACGTCAACGGCCTCAACTCGGCCATCGAGGCACTCGCCGAGACCCGTCGCACGGGTGATTTCGGGAGTGTCAAGCACCTCGAGCGGGAGCTGGCGTTCCACGGCGGAGGGCACACTCTGCACTCGATCTTCTGGCGTAACCTCTCGCCGGAGGGAGGCGGCCGCCCCGGGGGACCGCTCGCCTCGGCCATCAACAACGAGTTCGGCAGCTACGATGGCTTCGACGCGCAGATGCGGGCTGCGACGGCGGCTGTCGAGGGCTCGGGCTGGGGTGCGCTGGTGGTCCACCCGGCGAGCGCGCGGCTCGCGGTGCTGCAGATCGAAAACCACCACAAGAACCTGATTCCGGGCTGGGACCCGATCCTCGTCATCGACGTCTGGGAGCACGCCTACTATCTGAAGTATCGTAACCGCCGCGCCGACTTCGTCGGGGCGGTCATGGATCACCTCGTCGACTGGAATGACGTCTCGGGGCGGTACGAGCGCCTCGTGACGACGTAGCCCGCACCGTGGCCGGCCACGACGAGCGCCGCGACCACGAGCGCGACGAAGGCCACGACCACGAGCACGAGCACGACGAAGGCCACGAGCACGACCACGAGCACGACGAAGGCCACGATCATTCCGAGCACCACCGCCGGATGATCGCCGACTTCAGGCGCCGCTTCTGGGTGAGCCTCGCCCTGACCGTGCCCATCCTGGTGCTGTCGCCGACCCTCCAGGAGTGGTTCGGCTTTTCGTTCTCCATCCCGCTGCAGATGCCGATCCTGCTGGTCCTCGCGACGGCCGTCTACGTCTACGGCGGGTGGCCCTTCCTCTCGGGCCTGGTGGAGGAGATCTCCGACCGCACGCCGGGAATGATGACCCTGATCGCGGTGGCGATCACCGTCGCCTGGGGATACAGCGCGGCAGTGGTGCTCGGCGTCGCGGGCAAGGTCTTCTTCTGGGAGCTGGCGACACTGATCCTGGTGATGTTGGGCGGCCACTGGATCGAGATGCGGTCGGTGCTGGGCGCCTCACGCGCCCTCGAGGAGCTTGCCGAGCTCATGCCCTCCGAAGCCCGCAAGGTGCAGGACGACGGTTCGACGACGACGGTCAAGGTGAACGAGCTCGAACCGGGGGACCGCGTACTGGTGCGCCCCGGCGAGAAGGTCCCGGTCGACGGCGAGGTAGTCGACGGCGCGAGCGAGGTCGACCAGTCGATGGTGACGGGCGAGTCCAAGCCGGTCGAGGTCGAAACGGGCGACGAGGTCATCGCGGGCACGGTCAACGGCTCCGGCGGCTTGACCGTGGAAGTCGCCAAGACCGGCGAAGAGAGCTACCTGGCACAGGTGAAGAAGATGGTCGAGCAGGCCCAGCAGAGCCGCTCGAAAACCCAGAACCTGGCCGACCGAGCCGCCTTCTGGCTGACCGTCGTGGCTCTGACGGTGGGCACCCTGACCCTGGCCGCGTGGCTGATCCTCGGCCGTGAGTTCGTGTTCGCCCTGGAACGCTCGGTGACGGTGATGGTCATCACCTGCCCGCACGCACTCGGTCTCGCCATCCCTCTGGTGGTGGCGGTGTCGACCGCCCTCGGGGCGAAGAGCGGCCTGCTGATCCGCGACCGGGGGTCGTTCGAGCGGGCTCGCTCCCTCACCGCCGTGGTGTTCGACAAGACCGGCACCCTCACCGAGGGACGGTTCGCCGTCAGCGAGGTCGTCCCGCTGTCCGGCGAACGCGACGAGGTGCTGCGCCTGGCCGCCGCAGTGGAGCGCGGCTCCGAGCACCCCATCGCGCGCGGCATCGAGGAGAGGGCCGCAGACGACGACCTCGAGGTCCCCGGCTCGGATGATTTCGAAGCGCTCCCCGGCCGTGGTGCGAAGGCCGTCGTCGGGGGTGAATCGGTGATGGTCCTGTCGCCGGGAGGGCTCGACGAGGAGACGGGCGTCGAGGTCGATGACGATCGCGTGCGCGAAGCCCGGGATTCGGGCAAGACGGTTGTCTTCGTCGTGCGCGGCGACCAGGTGCTGGGTGCGATCGCCCTCGACGACGTGGTGCGGGAATCGTCGCACCGGGCGATCGCCTCGCTCAAGGAGTCGGGGCTGCGCTGCATCCTGCTCACCGGCGACAACCAGGCGGTGGCCGAGCGGGTCGCCGGGGAGCTCGGGCTGGACGAGTTCCACGCGGAGGTCCTGCCCGATCGCAAGGCCGAGGTGGTGCGCTCGATCCGCGACGGTGGCGACGTCGTGGCCATGGTGGGCGACGGCATCAACGACGCGCCCGCGCTGGCGGCGGCCGACATCGGCATCGCCATCGGCGCCGGCACCGACGTGGCGCTGGAAGCCGCCGACGTGGTCTTGGTGCGCGACGATCCGGCCGACGTGGCCAAGGTCATCGAGCTCGCGCAGGCGGTCTACCGCAAGATGATCCAGAACCTCGCGTGGGCGACCGGCTACAACGTGATCGCCATCCCGCTGGCGGCCGGAGTCCTCAT
>DATIVB010000645.1:0-3931 GCA_035466375.1 Chondromyces sp. | reverse complement strand
GCTGATCATCCAGATCCCGGCGTGGAACGAGGAGCAGCACCTGCCCCGGACCCTGGCCGCCCTCCCCACCGCGGTCGAGGGCTTCGACGAGCTCGAGGTGCTGGTGGTGGACGACGGCTCCGACGACCGCACCGCCGAGGTTGCCGCGGCCTCGGGCGCCACCGTCGTGCGGCTGCCGGTTCACCGCGGGTTGGCGGTGGCCTTCTCCACCGGCCTGCGTCACAGCCTGCAGCGGGGCGCCGACGTCATCGTCAACACCGACGCCGACAACCAGTACGACGCCCGCGACATCCCCACCCTGGTGGCGCCGATCCTCGAGGGCTCGGCGCAGCTGGTGATCGGCGACCGCCAGGTCGAGACCCTCCGCCACTTCTCGTCCACCAAGCGGCTCCTGCAGCGGGTCGGCACCGGCGTCGTGCGCCGCTTGTCGGGCACCGCGGTGCGCGATGCGACCTCGGGATTCCGCGCCATCTCCCGCGCCGCCGCCCTCAAGCTGCACGTCTTCACCCGCTTCACCTACACCCTCGAGACCATCCTGCAGGCCGGCGAGGCCGGTTTGAGCGTCGTCTCGGTGCCGATCCGCGTGACACCCGGCGAAGGGCGTCCGTCGCGGCTCTTCCGCTCGGATGCGGGCTACGTGCTGCGCTCGCTGGCCAGCATGGCGCGCATCGTGACCCTGTACAACCCGCTGCGGATATTCCTCTTGCTGGGCGCGGTGCCGATGGGCCTCGGAACGGCTCTGCTGGTGCGCTTCCTGTGGTTCTACCTGACCGGCGACTCACCGGCCGGCCACGTGCAGTCGCTGATCCTGGCGGTGATCCTGGTGGTGATCGGGGCGCTGGTGTGGCTTGCCGGGATCATGGCCGATCTCACGGCCGTCAACCGCCGCCTGCTCGAGGAGCTGGTGGAGCGGGAGCGGGAGCGCGGCCTCGAGCCCCCCCGCTGAGCTGCCGTGAGAACGACCACGCGCGCCGCCGGCAGACGCTTCGCCGGACGCGCGCTCGGCGCGGTGGCCGCCTGCGCCCTGCTCATCGCAGTGCTCGCCCTCGCCGGCCCGGCCGAGGTGTGGCGTCTCCTCCGCGCCACCGACGGCCTGCTGCTCGGCGTCGCGCTGGTCTGTTCGGCGGGATTCCTCGCCCTGCGGGGCTGGCGCCTGCAGCTGCTCCTCGAAGGCGGGCGCCTCGGCTGGGGACGGGCGACCCTGGTGGCGGCCGCCGCCCAGGCGGCGGCCCTCTTCGCCCCGGCCCGCACCGGCGAGCTCGCCCTGCCCTGGCTGCTGACGCGCGCCACGGGCCGCACCTTCAGCACCGGCGTCGGCACCCTGCTCGCGGCGCGCACCCTCGATCTGGCCACCCTCGGCCTGTGGTGCGGCGTCGCGTTGCTCGCCGCCCGCGGTCTCGGCGAACCGCTGGCTCTGGGTCTGTCCCTCCTGCTGCTGGTGCCGACCCTGATGCTGCCGTGGGCACTGGCCGCCGCCGACCGCCTCGCCGTCAGGACCCTCGCGACCCGCGGAATGGTCGGCCGGCGCTGGGCGCGCAGGCTGCGACGTGTGCGGTGCGAGATCGACGCCCTGCGCGCCCGGCCGCTGCGCCTGCTGGCGGCGGCCGTGGTCTCCGTGGCCATGTGGGGGGTGCAGTGGGCCGTCGCCTGGTGGCTGCTGGCGGCGATGGGCCACCGGTGGCCACCGACCGTCGTCGCCGCCGGCGCCGCGGCGGCCGCGGTCGCCAATCTGCTCCCCTTCAACCTGGTGGGCAACCTCGGCACCCTCGAGGCAGGCTGGACCGCGGCCTTCGTGGCCCTCGGCGTGCCGCTGGCCACCGCCGCCGCCACCGGACTCGCCGCGCACCTGTGGGGACTCGTCTTCGCAGCCCTGTTCGGTTCCCTGGCGTGGTTGGCGATCTCGTTCACGGGCCGGCGACACATCGTTTGAACGTTTGAACGTTCTAACGTTCTAACGTTCCAACGTTCAAACGACTACCCGAGCACCGCCTTGTGGTCCTTGTACGGCAAAACCGCGAGCTCCTCCATGATCTCCGGCAACGCCGCCACCATGCGGTTCCAGTTCGGCAGCAGCGGGGCGTAGAGCCTGTTGGCGAGGTAGTGTTCGCCGGCCCCGACGAGGGCCTTGGCGAAGTGCTCCACCGCGCGCTCCTCGGCGTGCCGATCGAAGGGGAAACCGTTGATGGCGGCGTCGAAGGCGTAGCGCTCGACGTAGTCCTGGGCGATCCGCTGGTAGGCGCTCTCGAGCGACAGCACGACGCCGTGCGAGATCGTGGTGCCCTGCGAGGCGAGAGTGCGCAGGATCGCGCCCGTGATGTCGCGCACCATCCTCATCAGGCCGCGGCCGGGATCGTCCTCCGACAGCTCCTGGTGCTTGTGGTCGTAGCGCCCGGCCACGTCCACCTGGCAGATCTCCTTGAGCGACAGATTGTTGTAGACCTCCGCGAGGAGGCCGACCTCGAGGCCCCAGTCCGAGGGCACCCGGATGTGGCGGGCGACGTCGAGGGCCATCGACATCTCGCCGGCCAGCGGGTAGCGGAAGGCCGACAGATAGGTCAGAAAGGGCTGCCCGGGGTAGAAGGTGCGCAGCGCGGTGAGGAACGGGAACACGAAGAGCCGGCACACGCGTCCGTTGAGGCGGTCGGAGATGCGCGCGTAGTACGCCTTGGCGAACTTGAAGTCGATGTCCGGCCGCAGGACCGGATAGCACAGCCGCCCGAGCAAGTAGCGGTCGTAGGTCAGGATGTCGCAGTCGTGGAGGACGACACAGTGGCAGTCGCCAACCCCGAGCAGGTGCCCGAGCGAGAACCACACCCCCTGGCCTTTGCCGTACTCTCGCGTCACCAGTCCGGCCTCTTCGAAGCGGTCGAAGATTTCGCGGGCGTTCGGTCCGTCGAGCCACACGACGGTGGTCTCCTGCGGCAGCTCGGCGAAGAAGGCGAGCGCCCGCCGGTAGTCGGCCTCGTCGGCGCGGTCGAGCGCGACCACGATACGGTGCAGGTAGTTGACGTGCTTCAGCTCTTCGACGATCTGCGGCAGCGCCGGCCCGTCCATTTCGCTCGCCAGGCTCGGCAGCAGCAGCGCCAGCCGGCGGCGGGAGGCCGCACGCTCGAGGTCGTGCTCGAGCTGTTCGAGGGGGAGCCGCCGCAGCCGGTGCAGGGTGGTGAAGAGGTGGTGCTGGTAGAAATCGCTCATCGCGACCCCTTTATCGGCTGCAACGCACCGGACGGGCCTTCCTGTTCCTTGACCCCTTCCCACAACGCGTCCTGCTCGGCCAGGTCCATCTCGCGGAAGTCGCGGCCGAGCTCGCGGGCGCGCGCCTCCATGGTCTCGAAGCGCCGCTTGAAGGTGGCGTTGGTCTCCTGCAGTGCCGTCTCGGGCTCGACCCCGAGGTGGCGGGCGAGGTTGGCGATGACGAACAGCACGTCGCCCATCTCCGCGCGCACCCGGTCCGCGGACGCTTGATCTCCCGCCGCGAGCTCGGCCTCGAGCTCCGCCACCTCCTCGCGCAGCTTGTCCACCACGTCGGCGGGACGGCGCCAGTCGAAGCCCACCGCCGCCGCCTTCTCGGTCATGCGGAAGGCCTTGAGCAGCCCGGGCAGGGAGCCCGGCACGCCATCGAGCACCGACGAGCTCTTCTCGCCGGCGCGTTCCTGGCGCTTGATGTCCTCCCAGTTGCGCATCACCTCCGCCGAGCCCTCCACGACCCGGTCGCCGAAGACGTGGGGGTGGCGGCGGACCATCTTCTCCGAGATCGTATCGCACACGCGGTCGATGTCGAACCAACCCTCCTCGCGCGCGATCCGGGCCACGAAGACGATCTGCAGCAGCAGGTCGCCGAGCTCCTCGCAGAGCTTGTCGGGGTCCTTCGCGGCGATCGCGTCCACCACCTCGTAGGCTTCCTCGAGAAAGTAGGGCGCGAGCGAGTGGA
>DATIVB010000644.1:0-2510 GCA_035466375.1 Chondromyces sp. | reverse complement strand
GCATCTCCTTGAGGACCGGCCGCAGCAGCCGGCGCGCCTCCGAGCGCTCCAGCTTCCGCTCGTCGGCCACCTGGTTGACCATCTGGACCACGGTGAGGCCCTTGCTGCCGCGCGCGCGGATCGCCTTCAGCAGCTCATCGGGACGCGGTGCGGTGTTGTCGTGTTTCTTTGCCATCGGGCCTATTGAAACACAGCGGGAGGAATTAGGAATGTGGAATTAGGAATGTGGAATGCCGCCCACCCGCCCATTTCGAATTTCGGAGTTCGGATTTCGGATTTCGGATTTCCGCCCACCCACCCGGATCCGCGTGGTGTCGTGGAGGGGAACGAGTGAAGAGGTGAAGAGGTGAAGGGTAAAGGGTGAAGGGGTTAAGAGGTGAAGCATGATGGGTTGGATGCGCGGGGCGTGACCCTAAACCCCTGATCCCTTAACCCTTAACCCTTTAATACTCACCCTCAACCATTCACCAGTTCACCCTCGACACCCCAGCTCATCCGGCCCTCTCGGTTCGGCGGGAGGTTGGGTAGGGATTCCTCATTCCTAATTCCTCATTCCTAATTCCTCATTCCTACTTCCTCATTCCTTCCTCATTCCTGATTCGCCGGCGCGCTACTGCGCGCCGGCCAGCTTGTTGTACAGCCAGGCGAAGATCGCGCCGCATATCAGGCCGTCGACGAAGCCCCAGATCGCCCCGATGACCGCCCCGAGGTAGCTGAAGCTGTAGCCGAAGTAGAAATGGTCGAGGTTGGAGATCAGCTCGCCCTCGAAACCGAAGGCCAGCAGCCACACCGTGGCCAGGAAGATCGTCGCCCCCCAGAGAATGCCGCACGTCAACGCCAGCGCCTTGATGTTCAGCCGCATCCCGCACCTCCTTCGTGTTGCGTCTCCGTCGATTCTGCGCCTCAGCGTACCACCGGCGATTCCACCCGCACACCTATCCGCAATTCGCGCAGCGAATTGCACAGCGAATTGCCTTGACAGGCGACCGCCCCGGTTCTACCATTCACATCCCGCCTGTGGGTACGTGTGCGAAAGTGGCGGAATTGGTAGACGCGCAAGATTCAGGTTCTTGTGCCCGCAAGGGTGTGGGGGTTCGAGTCCCCCCTTTCGCACCAAAGCAATTCAGGGCCGGCCGCAGTCGCGGACGGCCCTGAATTGCGAATGGGGTCCAGGCACGCCGAGCAGCGGTTCGTGCCGCGGTCGCCTTTGAGCGACCGCACACCCCCCGACCCGAGGCGGAAAATCCTTTTCACCTGCGATCCGTATCGTCGGTTGAGTGGTCCCGGTCC
Organism: Chondromyces sp.; assembly: GCA_035466375.1. Classification (GTDB taxonomy): domain Bacteria; phylum Acidobacteriota; class Thermoanaerobaculia; order Thermoanaerobaculales; family Sulfomarinibacteraceae; genus Sulfomarinibacter. Next base: position 1,220 of record DATIVB010000644.1, on the reverse strand, counting down.
AGGAAAATGGCACGGTGTGCCAGACGGCTGCTCAGGGAGGCATCCATGGCTCGAAGGCTGCGACTGATCGCGTGCGTGGTCGGTGCGATCCTGCTGGCGGGCGGGGTCGGGGCGCAGAGCCCGGTGGAGGAGATGGACCGCGCGATGAAGGAGTTCGCGAGGTTGGACCTCTTCTCCGGGACGGTGCTGGTGGCCAGGGGCGGCAGCGTCGTCTACGCCGAGGCCTTCGGCGAGGCGAACAAGGACCACCACGTGGCCAACATCCTGGAGACCAGGTTCAACATAGGGTCCATCGGCAAGACCTTCACCGCGGTCGCGATCATGCAGCTGGCGGAAAAGGGCAAGCTCGAGATCGACGCGCCCGTCGTCCGCTACCTGCCGGACTTCCCGTACGGCGACGCGATCACGCTGCACCACCTGCTGTCGCACACCTCGGGGCTCTCGAACTACATGGCCCACCCGGAGTACCGGTCGGTCATGTCCCGCCTGCGCGCCATCGACGACTTTCTGCCCCTGATCTACGACCAGGAGCTGGTCTTCGAGACCCCCGGCGAGGCCTTCAGCTACTCCAACTCGGGCATCGTGGTGCTCGGCGCCGTGATCGAGAAGGTCACCGGCCGGCCCTACAGGGAGCACCTGCGCGACAGCGTGCTGCTGCCCGCCGGCATGACCGACACCGGGATCAACTTCTGGGACGAGGTCGTGTCCGACCGGGCCATGGGCTACACGAGGTCGCTGTCGGGCGAGTACACCGCGGCGGTGCTGCGCGTGCCGCCGGCGTCGGCAGACGGCGGCATCGAGACCACGGTGCTCGACATGCTCAGGTACGACCGCGCGCTGTACGGGGATACCCTCCTCGGGGAGGCGGCGAAGAAGAGGATGTTCACCCCCAACCTCCGGCAGTACGGCTACTGCTGGGGGATCGGCGACGACGGCGGCCGCAGGTCGATCGGGCACACCGGCGGCGCGTCCGGCGTCAGCGCCAGCTTCCAGCGCTACCCGGACGACGACGTCACCATCATCGTCCTCTCCAACTTCAGCGGCGCCGCGGAGGGGCCCGCGCGAACCCTGGAGGCCATCGTCTTCGGACAGCCCTACGAGCCGCCGAAGCTTCCGCTGGACGAGCTGCTGTACCGCTCCATCTCGGACGGGGCGATCACCGACGCCGAGGGCCTCGAGGCGGCGATCGAGCGCGCGGGCGACGAGCCTCGCAGCGGCGA
>DATIVB010000643.1:0-1867 GCA_035466375.1 Chondromyces sp. | reverse complement strand
CCTCCATCTCAGCCACGATCTTGCGGAAGCTGTCCATCACGGCGCGGATCACCTGCGGGTCGTTCATGTCGACGCCGGCCCGCGTGAGCGCGTCCATGGGGTAGACACTGCCGCCCAGCTTGAGAGTCTCGAGATAGTCGGCCACCGCCTGCTCGTCACCGGCGCGGAAGCGCCCGGCGATCGCCTCGCCGGCGGCGAAGCTGGTGGCGTAGACCCACACGTAGTAGCTGCGGTAGAAGTGCGGGATGCGCGCCCAGCCGCTCGCGAACTCGGGGTCGAGGGTCGCACCCTCGCCGTAGTACTTCTGCCACAGGTCGCCCCAGATCTTCCCCAGCGACTCCTTGGTCAGCGGCTGGCCCGCCTCGCCGGCGACGTGCGCGGCGTGCTCGAACTCGTGGAAGAATATCTGCCGCAGGAAGGTGCCGACGATCTGGTTGAGGCGCAGGTTGAGCAGCGCGAGCCGCTGGGTCGGGTCCTCGGTGCGGGCGAGCATCCACTCGAAGAACATCGACTCGGAGCCCACCGAGGCCACCTCGGCGACGAACAGGGTGTAGTCGGCGAGGTGGTAGGGCTGGTTGGTGTTGGCGAGGTAGGAGTGCACCGAGTGGCCCATCTCGTGGACCAGGGTGAAGACGTCCTCGAGAGTGCCGCCCCAATTGAGCATCAGGTAGGGGTGCGAGTTGTAGGTCCCCCAGGAGTAGGCGCCCCCTTGCTTGCCGGTCGAAGGGTAGACGTCGATCCAGCGGTCGGAGAGGCCGCGCGCGGCGACTGCCGCGTACTCCTCGCCGAGGACCTCGGTCCAGAACTGGGTGGCCAGCGCCCAGCCCTCGTCGAAGGTGTAGGCGGCTTCGCCCTCGGGCACCATGCTCACGTAGAGGTCGTAGATGTGGAAGTCCTCGAGCCCGAGTACCTTCTTGCGCAGCTCGACGTAGCGGTGGACAACATCGAGGTTGTCGTGGACGGTGGCCACCAGGGTCTCGACCACCGAGCTCGGGACGTTGGTCTGGTCGAGCACCATGTCGAGGGTGGTCGGGTAGCGGCGGACTTTCGTCATCCAGGCGTCTCGCTGGACGAGTCCGTTGTAGGTGCCGCTGAAGGTGTTGCCGTACTTATCGTAGGTCCCGAAGAGGGCGAGGGCGGCGTCCTTGCGCACCCGCCGGTCCTGGCTCGCCATGAAGGTGTAGTAGAGGCCAGGGATGACCTTTGTGTCCTCGCCTTTCTCGTTCTTGATCGTCGGCCACTCGATGTCGGCGCTGGTCAGGAATCCGTAGGCCTGCTGCGGCGCGGCGCTGAGCAGCGCGGCGCCCGCGACCACCTCCTCCACCTCCTGGGAACGGGTGTGGGCCTTGGTGCGGAGGATGTCGTCGAGCAGGTGCCGGTAGGTCTCGAGCCGCGGGTCGAGGAGGAACCGGGTCATGGTGGCGTCGGGGATCTGCACGATCTCCGGCTCGAAGAAGGCGGTCGCCTCGCCGAACTTCCCGAGCAGGGCCCGCGCCGTGCCGACGGCGGCGTTGGCGGTGGCGTCGCGGGTGTCCGTGTTCTGCCACTGGCTGGCGTAGACGAAGACGTCCTCGAGGCTCTTGCCGATCTCCACCTGCAGCTCGATGGCGGCGAGCAAGGTGTCCGGCGACTCGGCGAGACGGCCCTTGAAGGCGGCGAGCTCGGGGATGCGCGCCTCGACCACTGCCGCCTCCGCCTGCCACGCCTCGACGGTGGGGAAGATGTCCTCCAGGTTCCAGCGGTACTGGATCGGGATGTCGTCCCGGTGCTCGTAGAAGAGCTGCTCCTCGGCGGCGGTGGCGATGCCCGCCGCCAGCGCCAGCGCCACCACGAGAGTGATAGTTAAATTATTGCGCAATAATGACAT
>DATIVB010000642.1:0-1832 GCA_035466375.1 Chondromyces sp. | reverse complement strand
CCCCGGGATGCGGTAGGATGCCCGAGCTTCATCGTGCCGCTGCGGCGAGGCGAGATCGACACCGGGGAGACACACATGGCGCTTGGACACCCCAAGGGACTGTTCCCGCTGTTCTTCACCGAGATGTGGGAGCGGCTCGCGTTCTACACCATGCTCGGCGTCCTGCTGCTCTACACCACCGATATCGAACGCGGCGGCCTCGGCCTGCCGGCGGCCGAGGGCAACGAGATCTACGGTCTCTACCTGGCCTTCGTCTACTTCACGCCGTTCATCGGCGGCATGGTGGCGGACCGCTTCCTGGGCTACCGGCGAGCGGTGTTCCTCGGCGGCGTCCTGATGGCCGCCGGGCTCTTTCTGATGAGCACCCGGGGCTTCGGGTTCTTCACGGCCGGCCTCGGCCTGGTGGTCATCGGCAACGGGTTTTTCAAGCCCAACATCTCGGTCATGGTGGGCAACATCTACGAGCCCGGCGATCCCAAGCGCGACGCCGGCTTCAACATCTTCTACATGGGCATCAACATCGGCGCCTTCGTCGCCAATCTGCTGGCGGCGTCGGTGCGCAACGAGCTCGGCTGGCTCTGGACCTTCCGGGTCGCCGGCATCGGCATCTGCGTCGGCCTCGTCATCCTGCTCCTCAACTGGAAGGGCCTCGAAAAGGCCGACCGCACACCCGAGCGCAACCCCGACGACGCCAGCTTCGGCATGATCGTGCGCAACATCCTCCTGCCCGCCTTCGGGGTCGGGATCCTCGGCTACTTCCTGGCCAAGGCCTACCTGCCGGCCGCGATTCCGGTGCGGCCGGCGGTCGCCGGTTTCCTCGCCGGCATGATCCCGGTGATCGTCTTCTTCGTCCGCCTCGGTCTGACCGCGAAGGAGGACGAGAAGCCCGGCCTGCTGGCCCTGCTCCCGATCTACGTCGCCGGCGGTACCTTCTTCATGGTCCTGCACCTCAACGGCAGCGCCATGACCCAGTGGGCCCGCGATTACACGGATCGCCAGGCCGAGTTGGCGCCCGCGGCCATCAAGCAGGAGGCGTTCCCGCAGTACTACCTCAACGCCGACGAGAGCACGCCCAGGCCGGACCCGCGAAGTCTCCTCGTGGTCGATGACCCGAAGGTCGCGCGCATGTTCGGCGTGCAGCGCATGGACGAGACGGCGGTGGAGACCGCGGTCCAGTCGGACCCGACGGCGCGGCTCGTGGAGATCGGGCCCGAGACGCAGGGCCTGCCGCCGGTGGTCGGTGACCGCGCGGCAGCGGTGTACCGGGACGGAGTGGTCACGGTCGTGGAGGGAACTGATTCCCACGGTTCGCCGCAGATCACGATCGAGGTCCCTGACAGCGCCCGTCCGATCCGGCAGGTGGCCTTCGTGCGAACCGTGGACGGCGCCGAGATCGGGCTCTTCGTGGTCGACCGCCAGACCTTCGACGAGATCTATGACGGCTACTTCCAACGCTACGGCAAGGAGCCGGAGACGCTGCCGCCCGGCAGGTTCCTGCGGGTCGCGAACCCTGAGCTCTACCAGAGCTTCAACCCATTCTTCGTGATCGCCTTCACACCGCTGGTGGTCGCCTTCTTCCAGTTCCTGGTCTCCAGGGGCCGCGGCGTGAGCACCGCGCGCAAGGTGTTCTACGGGCTCGTCCTGACCACGCTCTCGCTGCTCCTGATGGTGGTGGCCGGCCTCTTCTCGGACGGGGGCTCGGTCAAGGTCTCGGCGCTGTGGCTGATCGGCTTCTACGCGATCGTCACCCTGGGTGAGCTGTGCCTGTCGCCGATGGGCCTGTCCTTGGTCACCAAGCTGTCGCCCAAGCGGCTGGTCGGCCTGACCATGGG
>DATIVB010000641.1:0-2155 GCA_035466375.1 Chondromyces sp. | reverse complement strand
GCCGGGGTATCATCGGCTGCCGAAGCGAAGGTCGCACCGTGCGGTGCGGCGATGATCCGGCACCTGGAGGAAGCATGAGAAGCATGAGACGAGCCCGGTACGCCCTGGCACTCTTCATCGTTGTTGCGGTCTGCGGATGCGGTGCGAAGCCCGATGTCCGGCCGCCGGATGAGAATCCGTTCTTCGTCGAGTGGACGACGCCGTACGAGGTGCCGCCGTGGGATGCGATCGAGCTCGACCACTTCCTGCCCGCGGTGGAGCGTGGGATCGCCGAGCAGCGGCAGGAGGTGGAGGCGGTCGCGGAGAACGCCGAGCCCCCGACCTTCGCCAACACGGTCGGCGCGCTCGACGCCGCCGGGGCACTCCTCGACAGGGTGGAGAGCGTGCTCTATACCCTGGCCGGCTCGGAGACCTCGGACGAGCTGCAGGCGATCACCAAGGAAGTGGCGCCGCTGCGTTCCAACCTGCGCGACGACATCCTGATGAACCCGAAGCTGTTCGCGCGCGTCCAGGCGGTGTACGAGCAGCGCGACGCGCTCGAGCTCACGCCCGAGCAGCGTCACCTGCTCGAGGAGACCTACCTCGACTTCGTGGGCGGCGGCGCCGAGCTCGACGAGGCCGGCAAGGCCCGGCTGCGCGAGATCAATACCCGCATGTCGACGCTGACGCTCAGCTTCAGCGACAACGTTCTCGCCGCGACCAACCGCTTCCGGCTCTGGGTCGACGACGAGGCCGATCTGGCCGGGCTGCCCGCGGGCGTGGTCGCGGGCGCGGCGGAGGCCGCGGCCGCCGCAGGTGAGGACGGCAAGTGGCTCTTCACGCTGCACGGGCCGAGCATCTGGCCGTTCCTGCAGAGCGCCGACAACCGCGAGCTGCGGCGGCAGATCCTCGAGGCCTACATCTCGCGCTGCGACGCAGGCGACGAGTTCGACAACACGGCGATCCTGACCGAGATCGCGGCCCTGCGCGCCGAGTCGGCCCGCCTCCTCGGCTATGAGACCTTCGCCGACTTCGTGCTCGAGCGCCGGATGGCGAAGACCCCGGAGAACGTCGAGCAGCTGCTCACCGATCTCTGGCACCCGGCCCGCGGCGTCGCCCTGGAGGAGGCCGCGGCCCTGCAGGCGGCGATCGCGGCCGACGGCTTCGACTTCGCGCTCGAGCCCTGGGACTGGCGCTACTACGCGGAGAAGGTGCGGCAGGCGCGCTACGAAGTCGACGAGACGGCGATCCGTGCCTACTTCGAGCTCGACAAGGTCATCGCGGGCGCCTTCGAGGTCGCCGGCCGGCTGTACGGCATCGAGTTCTCCGAGCGCACCGACATCCCGACCTACCACCCCGAGGTCCGCACCTACGTGGTCACCGACGCCGACGGGAGCCACCTCGGCGTCTTCATGACCGACTACTTCCCGCGGCCGGGCAAGCGCGGCGGCGCCTGGAGCCGCCGGGTGCGCGGCCAGTGGGTCGAGGACGGGCGCGAGGTCCGGCCGGTGGTGCTCAACGTCGGCAACTTCTCGCGCCCGGCCGGAGACGCCCCGGCGCTCCTCAGCCTCGACGAGGTGCACACCCTCTTCCACGAGCTCGGCCACGGCCTGCAGGCGCTGCTGTCGGACGTCAGCTACCGCGGCTCGGCCGGGGTGACCCGCGACTTCGTCGAGCTGCCGTCGCAGATCATGGAGAACTGGCTGCTCGAGCCCGAGGTGCTGAAGCTCTATGCGAAGCACTACCAGACGGGCGAGGTGATCCCCAACGAGCTGATCGAGAAGATCCGGGCGTCGGAGCAGTTCAACCAGGGCTTCGCGACGGTGGAATACCTGGCGGCCTGCTTCCTCGACATGGACTGGCACACCCTCGAGGCCCCGGTGGAGGTCGACCCGACCGAGTTCGAGCGCCGGTCGCTGGCCGAGATCGGCCTCCTGCCCGAGATCGTGGTCCGCTACCGCAGCCCGTACTTCGGGCACATCTTCTCGAGCGGCTACCCGGCCGGGTACTACAGCTACGTCTGGAGCGAGGTCCTTGACGCCGACGCCTTCGAGGCCTTCAAGGAGCGGGGGCTCTTCGACCAGGAAACCGCCGCCTCCTTCCGCGTCAACATCCTCGCCCCCGGCGGCAGCGAGGCCCCGGAGGTGCTCTGGGAGCGCTTCCGCGGCCGCGAGCC
>DATIVB010000640.1:0-2069 GCA_035466375.1 Chondromyces sp. | reverse complement strand
TCCCGGCCCGCAGTCGGGCGAAGGAGGATTGTCATGGCAACGACCCGCGTCGCAGCTGTCGCCGACATCGAGGAAGGTCGCATCCACCGGGTCGAGGTGGGAGACCTCGAGCTGATTCTGCTCAAAATCGAAGGCCGGATCCGGGCGCTCAATGGACGCTGCCCGCACCACAACGCGCCGCTCGCCGACGGCCTTCTCGAAGGCAACCGGCTGCTCTGCCCCTGGCACCAGTCGGTGTTCCGGGCGACCGACGGCGAGCTGCTGGAGCCCCCCGCACTCGACTGCCTGGAAACCTACGAGGTCGAGGTGGACGGCGACGACGTCCTGGTCACGATCCCCGACGACCCGGCGCCCGGCGCCCGGCCCGACATGGCCGGCGCCGACCCGGCCGCCGACGGAAGAACCGTGGTCATGGTGGGGGCCGGGGCGGCGGGCCTCTCCGCCGCCCAGGAGCTGCGCCGGTGCGGCTTCCGTGGCCGGCTCATCATGCTCTCCGACGACCCTCAGGCCCCCTACGACCGGACGCAGTGCTCCAAGGACTACCTGAGCGGCGAGGCGCCCGCGGAGTGGATGCCCCTGAAGCCGGCCTCGTTCTACACCGAGGTCGGGATCGAGCGCATCGAGCACCGGCTCGATGCGCTCGACCTCGCCGAACGCCGCATCACCCTCCCGGGGGGCGCCGTCATCGAGGCCGACGGGCTGCTGCTGGCAACCGGCGGCGAGCCCAGACGGCTGGACGTCGAGGGTGCAAACCTCGAGGGGGTCGTGACCCTGCGCACCTGGGCCGACGCCGACCGGCTCGCCGAGCTCGCCGGGGAGAGCGGGGAGAACCGCCGGGTGGTCGTCATCGGCGCCAGCTTCATCGCCATGGAAGCCGCGGCCAGCCTCGGCCAGCGGGGTGTCGGGAAGGTAATCGTGGTGGCGCCGGAGGAGGTGCCGTTCGAAGCCTCCCTCGGCAAACGGCTGGGCACGCTGCTGCGCGGCATCCACGAGCGTCACGGGGTCGACTTCAGGCTCGGCCACTCGGTGAAGGCGTTCACCGGCGACGATCGGGTGCGCGGCGTCACCCTGGACGACGGCACGGAGCTCGACGCCGACCTGGTCCTGATGGGTGTCGGCGTGCGGCCGGCCACGGACTTCCTCCGCGGGATCGAGCTCGAGCCCGACGGCTCGGTGCTGGTCGACGAGCTGCTGCGGGTCCGCGACGGCGTCTACGCCGCCGGCGACATCGCCACCTTCCCCGATTGGCGCACCGGCGAGCCGACCCGCATCGAGCACTGGCGGTCGGCCCAGCAGCAGGGCGCGATCGCCGGCCGCAATCTCGCCGGCGAGGTGCAGCCGTTCCGCGCGGTGCCCTTCTTCTGGACCATGCAGTACGACGCCGGAATCGGCTACGTCGGCCACGCCCCGGCCTGGGACGAGGAGATCGTGCACGGCGACCTCGAGGGCCGCGACTTCATGCTCTACTACGTTCGCGACGGCCGCGTCCTCGCCGCCGCGGCGATGGGGCGCGACCGACAGCTCAATGCGCTGCACGAGCTCATGCAGCTCGAGCGCGAACCGCGGTCGTCCGAGCTCGGCGACGGCGACCTCGATCTCGTGGCTCGGCTCGGGACGCCGGCGTGAGCCGCCCCGACGGCCGTGGGGGCCGGGGTCCCCGGCCGCGCTCTCGGCGGCGCGATCAGCTCCCGTCGGTCCTGGTGACCAGCAGGGCGAGATAGGCGGGCGGTCCCGGATTTCCGCCGTTGCCGGAGGGCGGCCCGGGAAGCTCGCGCATCCCGGCGACGACACCGCGCGCGCGCGCGAAGGCGGTGACGTAGTCGGTCAGCGTCCAGTGGTAGTCGGTGATCACCACGTCCTCGTCCGCCGCCGGCGGGGTCAGCACCACATCGTAGGCGGCTCCGGAATGCCAGTAGTCGTAGCCCTCCGGCAGCTCGTAGTGGAAGGCGCCGAAGTCGCGCTTCCTGAAGCACGGGTGGGTGATCACCGCCAGCAGCCTGCCGCCGGGCTCGAGCGCGCCCACCAGGGCCGCGGTCACCCGCTCGAGGCGCTCCCGCGTCGCGCACATC
>DATIVB010000639.1:0-4339 GCA_035466375.1 Chondromyces sp. | reverse complement strand
CGTACGAGGGCGGCGACATCGTCCTCAACCCCGAGCAGGTGCTCACCGAGGCGGACAGCCCAAACCTCGCCGCTTGCAAGGGCCACACCATCATCCACACCGACGGTACGACGCTGCTCGGGGCCGACGACAAGGCCGGGGTGGCCGAGATCATGACCGCGGTCGCGTGGATGAAGAACCACCCGGAGTTTCTCCACGGCCCGGTGCGCATCGGCTTCACCACCGACGAGGAGGTCGGGCGCGGCACCGAGCACTTCGACGTCGCCGCCTTCGGCGCCGACTACGCCTACACCCTGGACGGCTCCGACCTCGGCGAGATCGAGGACGAGACATTCTGCGCCGACACCGCGGTCGTCACCGTCGTCGGCCACGACGTCCACCCCGGCTACGCCAAGGACAAGCTGGTCAACGCGGTGCGGGTCGCCGCCGCCGTCACCGAGGGCATCGAAACCCGCTGGCTGCCCGAGACCACCGAGGGCCGCGAGCCCTACCTCCACCCCTACATCGTCTCCGGCGACGTCTCCAAGGTCGAGCTCAAGGTGCTGGTGCGGGCCTTCTCGATCGAGAAGCTCGAGCAGCGCGAAGCGCACCTGAAGGACGTGGTGGCGAAGGTGGGCGAGCGTTTCCCGAAGGCGAAGATCTCGGTCGCCATCGACGAGTCGTACCGCAATATGGCTTACAAGATCCGCGAGGACCCCAAGGTCCTCGAGTACGCCCTCGAGGCGGTGGAGCGGATCGGCGTCACCCCCAAGCGGCAGGCGATCCGCGGCGGCACCGACGGCGCCCGCCTGTCCTTCATGGGTCTGCTGACCCCCAACGTGTGGGCCGGCGGCCAGAACTTCCACTCCGTCCGCGAGTGGGTGTCGCTGGAGTGGATGGTCAAGGCCGTCGAGGCGACGCTGGAGACCCTGAGCGTGTGGGTGGAGAAGTCGCGGTAGCGCGCTGAGGTCGTTCGAACGTTCGAACGTTGAGCGTTTGAACGTTCCGAGGCGGTTGGATTCGGATTTCGGATGTGGGATTTGGGATTTCGGATTTCCGCCCGCCCGCCTGTTCAGTTTTGAGTTTTGAGTTTTGAGTTTTGAGTTGGAGTCCTCGGCGTCCATGAAAACGGCTCCACCTCCCGTCTTGAAGCGCCAGGTCAAAAACACCTCCGGCTCTCGGAAAACCGTCGGGCGCCGCGCACGGCGGTTTTCCGAGGGTGGGCGGGCGGGGGGCGGGGGCGGGACGTTCATCGACGAGCCGCGGAATGGGTGGCCCGCCGCGCGCCGTAGGCGCGCCGCGGCCGAGGGCTGACCGATCGGCGAGAGTCCTCTCTCGCCGATCGGTCAGCACGAGGACGCGTGGCCGCGGGCCCGGCCCGCGGCGGCGGGCCCCGCGCCGCAATCACACATCGATCGTTGACGTGAGGGCGGCGAGTCGCTCCTGCATTCTGTTGGCAGTCGACAGGTCGCCCCGCGCGGCCGCCACCGCGATGCCCTCGCGGTAGGTCCGGGCCGCGGCCTCGAGCTCGCCGGCACCCTCGTGCGCGCGCCCGAGTGCGAAGAATGCTGCCGAGTACCGTGGGTCGGCCTCGAGCGCGCGCTCGAGGTGGGCCACGGCCTCTCCGAACCGTTCCTCATCGATCAGCAACTCGCCGAGCCCGAAGTTGCCGAGCGCGTCGCCGGCGTCGATCTCGAGCACCCGGCGGAACATGTCGGCGCGCCGCGCGCGGTCGTCGGCCGCCGTCGTGGTCCGGCGCCTCTCCGCCTCCTCGCGCTCGCGCTCGCCCTGCTCGCGGCGCAGCTTGGCGCGCAGCGCCTCGGCGGCCTCGCGCTCGGCGTCGTCGATCCGGCCGAGCCGGTTGTGGTAGAGGGAGAGGTTGGTGTGGGCCATCACCGAGTCGGGATCGACCTCGAGCAGCCGCTCCATGAGGCCGATCGCCTCGTCGTAGCGGTGGTGGCGGCCGTAGATCACCCCCAGCGACTCGTACGCGTCCGCATGGCGCGGGCACACGGCCAGCGCGCGCTCGAGGAGCACCACGGCCTCTTCCTCGCGGTCGGCCGCGAAGGCCGCGACCGCCGCCCCGTGCAGGCGGTCGGCCCAGGCCTCGGGCGCGGGTGCTTCGAGGAGCGGCAGGGCGCGCACCACCGCCTCCCAGGCCGAGCCGTCGTCCGACCGGCAGTGGATGCGCAGGCCCTCGACCCGTAGGTCTCGCACCAACAGGCTCTCGAGGTAGAGAGCGCCCTCCCAGACCGCCCACGACCGTACCTCCCCGGCCCGGTCGTTGCCGTCGACAGCGAAGCGCCTGCCCGTGACGCGCTGCGGGTCGACATCGCCGCCCGCCACTTCGAGGAGCATCGGCGCCCGCGCGGCGCCGCGGCCGCTCGCCACCTTGGCCACCGTTTCCTGCCCCAGATAGCAGCCCTTGGTCGCCGACAGCGCCAGCGCCGCGAGCGGCGACTCGTGGACGGGGCGGCCGGGCACGGCGTCGACCCCGAGCCCCGGCACGCCCGACAGGACCCGCCGCGCCTCGAGCTCGTCGGCCTCGATCGCGGGCAGGCCGTGGTCGTGGCCGCCCCAGCTCACGAAACCCCGGCTCCCCCACCCTTCGATGGGGAACAGGTCTGCAGGAGGCCTGTCACCGGCGCGCCGCACCGCCTCGGCTCCCAGAGCCAGGCGCATGGGCGGTGTCTCGATCCGCTCCAGGGAGACGTCGTCGGCGATGACGCTGGCCGCGAGCGCCTTCTCGGTCGCCGCCGCGGCAGCCGCGGGCAGCAGGATCTCGAGGCGCTGCTCACGCTTGAGCAGGAAGCCGAAGGACACCAGACGCGCGGTGCGGTCGAGGAGTGCCGTCGGCTGCGACGCACCGACCTCCAGCCCCCGCACGTCCGAGCTCAGCTGGGTGTGCAGGAAGCGCTCGCGGTGGCGGCCCTCGACCGCGACGACGGACCAGCCGGGAAAGGACGCCGCCGCGGCCTCGAGGAGCAGGCGATCAGACGCTGAAGGACTCACCGCAGCCGCAGGTGTTGCTGGCGTTCGGGTTGGCGAAGACGAAACCCCGGCCCTGGAGCCCGTCCTGGAAGTCGAGGGTGATGCCCTTGAGGTAGATCGTCGACTTCGGGTCGAGGAGGACCCGGAAGCCCTGGTACTCGATCACCGAGTCGTCGGGGCGCGGCTCGGAAAAGTCCATCTCGTAGGACAGCCCGGAGCATCCGCCGCCGATCACGCTGAGGCGGAGGCCGGCCCCCGCGTCGCGTTGCTCGCGCTCGAAGATCGAGCGGATCTCGCGCTGCGCGCGCTCGGTCAGGATGACCAGCTCGACGCGATCGGCCGCCACACCGCCGTTCATCATGCGCCTCCCCGCACCAGCTGCTGCAGCTCGCCGGTGGCGTGCATCTCGGTGACGATGTCGTTGCCGCCGATGAACTCCCCGCGCACGTAGACCTGCGGGAAGGTCGGCCACGACGCGTGCTCCTTGGCGGCGCTGCGGATGGCCTCGTCCGACAGGATGTCGAAGCTGCGGTACGGCACGTCGAGGGCGTCCAGCACGGCCACGGTGTTGGCCGAGAACCCGCACAGGGGGCGGTGCGGCGTGCCCTTCATCAGCACGAACACCTGCGCCGCGTCGATCATCGCCCGCAGCCGCTCGAGCGGCGGGGCCTTCGGGTCGGCCTCGGCCACCGGCTGCCCGAGGCCGCCGGCAGGCTCCGGGGCCGCCGCGATGTTGAAAGGGTTGTTCGCACCTCGCTCCATGTCTGATCCTCCAAAACGTTCGGTCCACAATCTAAAACCTGAGACGTTGTTTCATCAATTCCCGGCCCCCGGCCCCGTGCTAAGCTCGGGCACGATCTGCGAAGGAGCCCGCCATGCCTGACCGGACCGTGCTCGATCTCTTCCGGTACGACGTCGAGGCGCCCCGGCGGGAGCACTACACTCACTGGTTTCCGGGCGGCAGGACGAGCTACTCCACCGAGGACTTCATGTTCCACACGGCCTCGCTCGCCGACGCTCTGGCCGAGCTCGGCGTCGCCGCCGGCGATCGCGTGGCCCTGGCCTCGGACAACCGCCCCGAGTGGCACATGGCCGACCTTGCCACCCTCGACCTCGGCGCCGTCGACGTGCCCGTCTACCCGTCCCTCACCGCCGAGCAGTTGCACTACCAGCTGCGGGACTCGGGTGCCGTGGTCGCGGTTGTCGAGGACGCGGCCCAGGCTGCGAAGCTCGCCGAGGTCCGCGAGCGCTGCCCCGAGCTGCAGCACGTGGTGCAGATCGACGGAGCCCGCGAGGACGGGGTGCTGTCGTTTTCGGAGCTCGTCGAAGGAGGCGACGCCATCGGCTCCGAGAAGCGATTCTGGGACCG